>JBJKPO010000390.1:0-16003 GCA_046706235.1 Bacillota bacterium
CGGTAAAACCATTTTATCAGTAGGCACCGTGGGCTGTAATCTGGCCTGCGAGTTTTGTCAAAACTGGCGGATTTCCCGGGAAGGGGATGAAGTATCCGACGATAATCAAGTAGTAACCCCCGAAGAGTTAACCCAAATCGCCGTCCGTGCTCACCGGGAAGCGGATAGTATCGGTCTGGCCTATACATATTCCGAACCGGGAATTTGGTTTGAATTTCTGACGGAAACAATGCCGTTGGTCCGGGAACAAGGGTTGAAAAACGTCATGGTTACCAATGCTTATTTAAATCCGGAACCTTGGCAAGAGTTATTGCAATGGACCGACGCCGCCAATATAGATTTGAAGGGGTTCCGGGAGGATTATTACCATAGATTGTGCCACGGGAAATTGGCTCCGGTACTGGCCAATATTGAGGCGGCCGCCGGAAAGATCCATTTGGAGCTTACTACTTTAATCATCCCTGGTGAAAACGACCAACCGGAGCAAATTCGGGAGTTGTCCCAATGGATTGCCGGATTAAATCCGGAGATTCCGCTGCATTTATCGCGTTATTTTCCTAACTATAAAATGACCAAACCGCCGACTCCCGTGGAGACCTTGCAAACGTCTTATGAAATCGCCAGGGAATACTTAAAATTCGTTTATATCGGCAATACCGGCGGAACTAACAACACCAGTTGCCCGGATTGCGATGCGTTGCTGATTGAAAGAAACGGTTACCGGACCAGGGTGTCGGCAACCGATAAATGCCCGAAATGCGGACGGGAGATGGGGATAAAAATATAAAAGTAGAAAAAACAATGTAGTTTGTTATCTGGAAAAAGTTTGCTTAAGAAAGCAAGCTTTTTTGTTAACGATAGAAATACACGTAGTATTATCGGGAAGCTCAAATTCAATATATAAACCAAGAATCTTATAATATTGTGACTTCAAAATTTTGACCCTAAATCAAGCAGGAAAAAGCATAAATTAATTGAATAAAATATCTATGTATTAATAACTTCAGGCCATTCGTTAGTTTTATTCACAATCCACTTTGCAATAAAACGGGAGGCCATTTTGACAACATGAAGGTAACTATCGCCCAATTAAACCCGATCATTGGGGATATCGCGGGCAATCAGGCGAAAATAACCGATACTCTATCACAACATTGCCGGGAAACCGACTTAATCGTTTTTCCGGAGCTTTTTTTGGTGGGGTATCCTCCCAAGGATTTATTGGAAAAGCAGTGGTTTATCGGGCAAATATCCCGGGCGATCGCTGAAATTGTGGAATTTTCCGCAAAATTCCCCGATACCGGCATTATCTTCGGCGCTCCCGTACCCACGGAAAATAATACCGGCAAGGGGCTATACAACTCGGCGCTTTTGGTGCACCAGGGCCGGATCTTATTAAAACAAGCCAAATCATTATTACCCACTTATGATGTTTTTGATGAGGCCCGCCATTTTGATACCGCACCCCGGATTAAAAGCGTTGTTTTCAAAGACGAAACTTTAGGAATCACCATCTGTGAAGATGTCTGGTATGACCCCGCTCTGGGGCAATTGCACAAATTACATAAAATGTATGACTTTGATCCGATTACCGAATTGGTTGGTCAAGGCGTTACATTACTTATCAATATTTCCGCTTCCCCTTTTCATATCGAAAAAGACCGGCTTCGTTATAATTTATTGCATAATCTGGCTTACAAACACCAAATTCCATTTGTATTTGTCAATCAAATCGGCGGAAACGACGAACTAATCTTTGATGGAGGCAGTATGTGCCTTGACAAGAACGGAAATCCGATTTTTACCGGCCCGTTTTTTCAAGAACATATCCAAACCATCGACATGAAAAAAGTTGGGACGCGAGAGTTATTCAAACCCCAAAGCCAAGCGGAATCGGTTTATAACGCGTTGGTGCTTGGAGTCAAAGACTACTTGCGTAAGTGCGGTTTTCAGAAAGCGGTCATCGGTTTATCGGGCGGTATTGATTCGGCGCTGGCGTGTTGTTTGGCGGTGGCCGCGTTAGGCAAGGAGAATGTATTGGGAATTACCATGCCGTCCCCTTATTCATCTCCGGGAAGCGTCACGGATTCCCGGAAACTCGCCGCCAACCTGGGAATTCAATTTGAAGTGATCCCGATATCCGATATGTTTCAAGCGTATCAATCGACTTTAAATCAATTTTTCGCCGGAAAAGTCCCGGATGTCACCGAGGAAAATATTCAAGCCCGAATCCGCGGCAATATTTTAATGGCTTTTTCGAATAAATTCGGATACCTGGCGCTGTCCACCGGTAATAAGAGTGAAATGGCGGTTGGTTACTGTACGCTATACGGGGATATGAGCGGGGGATTAAGCGTTATTTCCGATGTGCCCAAAACAATGGTCTATGAACTCGCCGGTTTTATTAACCGTTCCCGGGAAATCATCCCGCGGGAAATCATCGAAAAAGCGCCATCCGCGGAATTAAAGCCCGGCCAGCGCGATCAGGACACTTTACCGCCGTATCCCATTCTCGACCAAATACTTCATTACTATATTGAAGAAGGTTACTCGCCGGAACAGTTGATCAATATGAATTTCGACCCGGAAACGGTGAAATGGGTGACGCAGGCGGTGGACCGTAATGAATATAAGCGAAAACAGGCCGCCCCTGGCCTCAAGGTTACCACCAAGGCTTTTGGAGTGGGGCGGAGAATGCCGGTGGCCAAGAAGATAAATTGGGAGGAGTAAAACTGATGGTTTCACTCGGATGGCAAAAACTCTATTATAAAAAAATTCCGGTAGCGCCGTTGGGGATTATTACCCTGGAAGGAAGCATGGAGTTGGCGCGCTTGATTGACCGGCACCTGATTATTACCCGGAAAAGTTTTATCGAGCAAAATCCCGATTATAGTTCGGTTCCCGGGTTTTTACGTGATACTTTTTTGATTTCCTGCGATTGTATCAGATTTGCCGATGGCTCCGGCAAGGCGGTCATCAATGAAACAGTACGGGGGTCGGATATCTATATCATCGCGGATGTCGGTAATTATCATTGTAAATTTAAAATGTACGGCGTCGAATCTCCGATGAGTCCTGATAATCACTTTCAGGATATCAAACGGGTCATTGCCGCGATCGGAGGAAGGGCACACCGGATAATAGTAATCATGCCGTTGCTTTACGGGGGACGGCAACACCGGCGCGAGTCACGGGAGTCGCTGGATTGTGCCATGGCCTTGCAGGAATTGGAACGTTTGAAAGTGGATAATATCTTCACCTTCGACGCCCACGACCCGCGCGTCGAGAATGCCATACCGTTAACTGAGTTTAATAATTTATACCCTACCTATCAAATCATTAAAACGTTAGTGGAAAAAGAAAAAAAACTGGTCATCGATAAATCCAGGATGCTGGTGGTTAGTCCCGACGCGGGAGGCATGAGCCGCAGTATTTATTTTGCAAACGTTTTGGGGTTAAATGTCGGGCTTTTTTATAAACGCCGCGACTTTACTCAAATTGTAAACGGGAAAAACCCTATCATCCAGCATGAATTTTTGGGTGAAGAAGTGGAAGGGAAAGATATTTTGATAGTGGACGATCAGATTGCCTCCGGGGAGTCGATTTTAGATATCGCCAAAGAACTGAAACGCCGAAAAGCGAACCGGATATTTATCGCGGTAACCTTTGCGCTATTTACGGAAGGACTGCAAGCATTTCAGGATAGTTATAAAAATGGTTTGATTAATAGGGTTTACGCCACTAATCTGACATATCAAAGTGAAACTCTTTTGCAAAATCCCTGGTTTGTAAGCGTGGATATGTCGGAGTTCACGGCTTACTTAATCGATATGTTGAATCATAACGAATCAATCGGCCCGTTATTTGATTCTTCCCAGAAGATCAGGCAGTTTTTGCAAAAGCATAAAGGTAGTTCTGAGTTTTGAATTAAAGAAGAAATTATATTATTGTATTCCAAAACGTTCTGTTGATAGATAGAGCGTTTTTTTATTATCTAAAAAATTGTTAATTTTTACTAGGGGTTTAAATAAAATAATGAATTTATAACTTTTTAAGGAATTAGCAGGAAAATCTTAAAAAAAATCGAAATGGTAAATAATTGGGAAGTATTTAATATAAGGATATAAAAAGTTGTGGGTTAGCAAGGTGAAAAATGGTCATTCAATCAAAACAATCGCTTGTTATTAGAACATAAAACAAACATAAGGAGGAGAAAGGATGACCATATGTATGAACCAGGTACATCGTATCAAAGAAATGCAACGGAGACAATTTGGCCCCTATCAGATCGCGAAGAAATTGCGGATTGATCCGAAGACAGCCAAAAAGTATATGCAGCAGGAAAATTTTTCACCGCAGGCGCCAATTAAAAAAACGCGAGGCTCTAAACTTGATCCATTTAAACCACTAATTAATCAATGGCTTATCGAAGACGAACAGAACCGACCCAAACAACGTCATACCGGGAAAAGGGTTTATAACCGCCTTAAAAGGTTATCTCCTAATGAAAAGGAATTTAACTGCTCATATGTAACTGTTAACCGTTATGTCCGCAATTTCCGGCTCAAACGTCAGAAAAATCAAAATGGATACCTGGAATTGGTATGGCATCCCGGAGAAGCGCAAGCTGATTTTGGCGAGTGCGAAATCGTTGAAAATGGCGTCCGGATCACCTGCCGTTATTTAGTACTGACCTTTCCAAACAGCAATGCCGGATTTATGCAATGTTTCCGGGGAGAAACCGCTGAATGCCTTTGTCAGGGATTACAGGACATATTTAACTATATCGATGGACTTCCACAACGAATTGTGATTGATAATGCCACCAGCGCCGGACGCCGTATCGGAGAAATAGTCCGGATGTCGCAACTATTCATGCGATTCCAGGCACACTATGGATTTGAAGTTACTTTTTGTAATCCATACAGTGGACATGAAAAAGGGAATGTAGAGAACAAGGTGGGATATGCCCGCCGCAACTACTTTGTACCGTTGCCGTCGGTTTCCTCGGTGCAGGAGTGGAACCGGGAACTGTTTAAATTATGCGAACTTGATAATGCCAGGGAACATTACCAGAAAAAAATATCAATTCGCGAATTGTTCGTAGAGGATCAGAAAGCATTATTGCCGTTATCGCGTTTACCGTTTGAAGCCTGTCGTTATGAATGGGTGACGACTAACCGGTGTGGTAAATTTCGCCTGGATGGCTGTCACTATTATTCATCTTCTCCTATGTACGCGGAGCAAGAACTGGTGGTCCGGATCGGAGCGCATTTCATTGAACCGCTGGATATGGAGGGAGAAGCGATTTCCAGGCATATAAGACAATTTGGCAAGGAACGTACCGATACTATTGATTGGACCGCGATGCTTGATCAACTCATCATTAAACCGGGCGCGTGGAAAAATAGTATCATGCGTGAGCAGGTATCGCATGATCTCCGTTACTATCTGGACGAACAAGACCGAAGTGGCGTCCGGCAAACCCTGACGATATTACGGAACCTGTCTGCTCAGTACGGCATGGATATTGCCGTTGCTTCCATGCAGGAAGCCGTCACTCGTAAACGAGTGCAAGGCATAGATATCAATGCCGCCATATTAGCGGCCCGGATTTCTTCTTATGGAGCAGATACCCCGGCTGAGCCGGGGCTGGATTTAGATGGATCATTCATTGGAAATTAAACCGGGAATTATCATGATTATTTCCTGGCAAAACTGATGATTACACCGGGGAAAAATCAATAATAACAACCGGGAATTTTACTTGAAAATAATCTGGAATTTTACTTGACAAAAGAAATATAATAAATAAATATTTTACGGAGAAAGATCAATTACCTAAATAAATTTTTATTTTACGACCCATTAAAAAGGGTCTTTTTTTATTACGGACTAGTTGGTTTTATTAAAAAAAGCATTAATAAGTTAACTTCCCAAGGTGTTTAATAATAACAGATTACTATTTATATTTATTATTTATTATATATGTTTTGTTACAATAAGAAATAAAGATTATTATTATCAAAAATTCCCTGAGATAATTAATATAAATCCGGGTAGTGGTTATCAGAAAATCCCGGTGGTAATAATGGAAAATTTCCTGATATAGAGGTTCCGGTTTGTCCGGGTTAGGAGGTCTATTTAGTGGAGATTACTCAACCAGGATTCACTCCACAATCTAGAGCCGGGTTTGTGGCAAGTGAAAAAACCGACCGGCAGTATGCCATTGTTTTTGATGGAAGCGGTTTTACGGGAAATGGCAACAGTTGCGTCATACCGGTAAAAAGCCGCCGGGAAGTGGAATTGCTGTTATTAAGCCTGGGGGAGGATGCCGGGGTAATCATGGATGAACCGGCGCGTAAGTTATATCCCGACATTTGGGATTGGCTATCCGGGCAGACTTATTCGGAAATTTTTACCGATCTCAAGTGGTCATATCGGGAAGAAGATGAAGTGGTTGACTTGATTGAAAGAATCCCTCCGCCGGTGAGTTTAAGCGACAGTTTTCTCAAAATCTATAATGAGGACCCGGAACTGGAGCGGATCGACAAGGAATATGTTCACAAGACCAACCAGGATAATGTTTTAATTTCCAAGCCCTTTCAATGCGGCAACATGTTTTATTTCAACGGTTTCAAGGACTCGACGGAATTCAATATCGATCATGGTTCCGACCATTTACAGGGAATTATTATTTTTGAACTAGCCCGTCAAGCCACAATGGCATCGGTGCATTTGACAGGTATACCGCTTTCCGGGGTAATTATTGTATTAAAAGCAACAACTCGATATGTAAAATTTATTGAATATAGTGAAACATATATCATTCGTACCATACCGGTCATTAAACAACGAGGAGGTTATAGTTTTTGTATTTACAATATTGTCCAAAAAGGTTGTTCATGTGCAACCGGTTACATAACCGGCATTATATATAAGACAAAAGAAGTTTACAGAAAGTTTAGAAATATAAAGTCTATCACAAAAAACGTTAGATAAAACGGTTAGTATCTAAAAAAGAAAAAGTTTCTTTTCCGTGGA
Organism: Bacillota bacterium; assembly: GCA_046706235.1. Taxonomy (GTDB): domain Bacteria; phylum Bacillota; class UBA4882; order UBA8346; family UBA8346; genus JAEZJQ01. The sequence continues at coordinate 7,045 of JBJKPO010000390.1, forward strand.
AGATAGGTTAAGGATAACTAAAAAGATGGATCGAACCAGGCTGGACGGAACGCCATTTTAAGTAAAGTGCGGGAAATCGTTTCCGAAAGGGAGTGTAACATGCAAACTATTAAGTTAATTGCTGTAAATATCGATGGAGTATTGCTGGAAGATACGTTTAGCCCAATAATCCGTAATTTCATTTTAAAATTTGATCTGGAGTATACCAGAGAACTTGAAAGGAACATATTATCACGGCCACGAAATGAGGCAGCGCCATATTTGGCTAAATTGCTAAGCATGGATAGCGAAACTTTGCTAAAAAGCTATTTTGAGGAACGCGACCGGTATTTAAAGGTCAATGGCTGTAAAGTAAGTGAAGGAATTCCGCAATTGTTGAAACTTCTCAAAATAATTGATATTCGTTTGATTTATTATGGGGGTTTACCGGAAGACAAAATTAATGTAGATGAATTCAATAAATATAAGCATTATTTTGAAAGATATATTTGCACTAATGATTTTCGCCCGGGCATCAAGGAAATTACCCAAGATATTTATAAGTTGGAATTTAATCAGACTTTGTTTGTTGATGATGTAAATACGGTTGCTGAAGTTGCAAAGCAATATAAGGTTCCGTTTATCGGTATTCCATCCAATTTTCCCTGGGGATTTCAAAGACAAGATATGATTGCAACAAAAGTGAAGTACTTATTGAACTCGGTCAAAGAGATCAATAATGAACTCCTAGAAAGGATTGATTATGAGGCTTTAGTTGGAACTGTTTGGGAAAATTAAGATAGTTCCAATACTGAAATGCTTAGTTAAGTGGTTTTGATTATCTTATACGAGGAAGATTTTAGATGCGGACAATTGATCGAATGGGGAGAAAGAGGTATCCTCTTTTATTTAGTCCTTTAAAAATTGGCAACATATCCATTCCGAACCGGATTTTTTTTCCTCCCTGGGGTTTGAATTGGGCTAATAAAGATGGTTCGGTTTCGGATAAACTGCATAATTTCTATGTGAGTCTGGCGGAAAACGGTTGTGGAATTATTTATACCGGCGCCGCCGCTGTATCGCCGGATTCGATTCGGATTGAACAAGGGATGCATATCTATGACAAACAACATCTGGAAAGTAATCGCAAGCTCTGTAAAGAAATTGAGACTAGAGATGCGATACCCGCAATTCAACTAATGAATTACGGCAGGCAATCGGTGACTACTTTTACCGGTAAACCTATTTTAGCGCCAAGCGATATTCCATGTTCGGTATGTTCTGGTCGCGATCCAAATTATCGAATTAAAGAGATGAACCTGGAAGATATTCAACGGGTAATAAATGATTTCGTTAATGGCGCTATCCTCGCAGCCGAAGCCGGTTATAAAATCATCCAGTTGAATGCCGCTCACGGGTATTTATTATGCAGTTTCTTATCGCCATATACCAACAAACGAATCGATAACTACGGTGGTTCTTTTGAAAATCGATGCCGGATTTTGATTGAAATTATCAAGGCGATTCGTAAAAAAATAGGAAATAGTATTGTAATTGATGTTCGGTTAAGCGTTGCTGAATGTATCAATGGTGGAATAATACCCGATGATTATGCGATTATTGCTCCCCTAATCGAAAAGGCCGGTGCGGACTTGATGAATGCCTCCTTAAGCAACCTTGAATCCGTATTTGCTATCTTTTCTAAAAAATTAGAACCTGAAGCAAGCTATGCTTATCTCGCGGAAATATTAAAAAGATATTCTTCGCTTCCGGTAGGGTATGCCGCTTTTATTAGTTCACTAAAAAAAGGCGAAGAGCTTATCAAAGAAGGAAAAATTGATTTAGCCGGTTATGGAAGAATGCAATTTGCCGATCAAGGATTTGTCAAAAAAACAGTGACTGATGGAAAAATAAATAGTTGTATTTGGTGCGCTAAATGCTTGAAAAATTTATTCAATCCCGCATTGCAATGTGTATACTGTACGGTAAATAACAAATATAAACGGCCTACAGAAGATGACCATGAACGGGAGGAATCATAAATGTCGATATGTTCCAAAGGTAATATTTTAATAACGGGGACATCTTCGGGTATCGGTGAAGCAGGCGCGTTACATTTAGCCGGACTTGGATTTCAGGTATTCGCCGGAGTACGGGAACAAAAAGCTGCCGATAATCTCCACGGTAAAAATATCGATAATTTGACTCCAGTGTATCTTGATATTACGAATGAAGCTATGATTAACAATACATATGAATTAATCGCCGAAAGAACAGGAAATAACGGATTATATGGTTTGATTAATAATGCCAGTATTGCATTTGGGGCCCCGATTGAATGCGCTCCCATGGAACAAATAACAAGATTGTTTGAGGTGGATGTTTTCGGCCCAATTCGGGTCATTCGGAAATTCTTACCGTTAATTCGAAAAGCTAAAGGACGTATTATAAACATCGGTTCAATCGCTTCAGGACAGTTATCGTTTCCTTTTTTAAGTACATTATCAGCGGCTAAGTCGGCCTTGGACTCATTTTCAAAGACACTTCGCCTGGAATTACGGCCATGGTCAATACCCGTTTCAGTTGTTAAACCAGGCAATATCGATACGGCATTGAAGCAAAAAATTGTTGATTCCACCACAGATTTATTTGCCAATTTTCCCCTGGAAGAACAAAAATTATATAAACCTTCAATAACCGCTTATCTTGATTTCAGAGCCAAATCAGAACATCATTCAATATCTCCGGATCTAGTTGCTAAAAAGCTGGAACGGATATTAACCGTCAAAAAACCGCGAGCAGTTTATATCGTTGGTAAAGAAGCTTTTTTCGCATATCATCTGCTCAGACATTTTCCGGCTATTTGTGAAATAATACTGGCCAAACATATTATGAAGTTGCCAAAGAAAGGTTCAATGGTTTCAGATTAACTTTGTTAGATACGCCCCTTTGGACTTTGAAAATAAGTTACCGGATGCAAGTAAAATAGTTATTATTTCAAGAAGAAGTGATTAAATTGTTTGATAATAATAAAAGAAATTATTGGCCAACGTATGATTGGAGGGTTTCAAAACCTTTTGATCAAGGGATGAATACGGAAGTTTTGTTTAATTTATTCAATCACATCCAAACAAAAAATATTGCCGTTAATAGCATGCTGATAATTAGAAATGGTTATATTGTCGCCGAAGGAAATTTTCATCCGTTTAATAAAGATTCCATCGAACAAATAAATTGTCTTACCAAACCATTTACGGCAACATTAGTTGGAATACTGATACAGGAAGGGAAAATTAAAGATGTTAATCAAAAAGTACTGGATTTTTTTGATAGTAGAAATGTAGCCAATACAAGTATTTATAAATCGGATATGACAATCAAAGATTTATTAACTAATACTACCGGTTGTGAATGGGGTGATGTGATTAATAACGAATCAGGGGAAGATGCGCGAATGGTATTGGAAATGTATTCAAGTGATGATTGGGGTAAATTTTGTTTTGATAGAGCAGTAATTTATAAGCCTGGAACATTTTTTGCTTCAACTTCCCCTGGTTGTCAAATTTTGGCTTCGATTATTAAAAAAGTTATTGGTATGAGCGCCCATGATTATGCCAAGGAAAAACTTTTTAAACCTTTAGGTATAAAAGACACAGCGTGGTTTACATCGATAAGTAATGAAAGTACCGGAAGTCAAGGATTGGCTATGGCGCTCAGGGATACGGCAAAATTAGGGTTGCTTTTTTTAAGTAACGGTTATTGGGATAATAACCTGATTATCAATGAAAAATGGATTAAAGCCGCAACGTCGGTTCAATGTGAGACAAGAGATATTCATAAAAGAGAATTCATTATCGGTTATGGTTATCATTGGTTTATATTGTCCGGGTTGCCTTATTATACCTATTGCGCCTTCGGGATGTTCGGTCATGCGCTTTTGGTGGTTAAAGATCTCGATTTAATTTGCGTTATTTCGGCAAGTTTACCGGTAGACCAACAGAGGATAGCAGTTTATCAATTATTTAAAAACTACGTAATTCCTTCATGCGTTGATTTTGATAAAAATGAAGACAGTAAGATTTATCGCCGGTTTCAAGATTTTTTATATAGTATTGAATTTCCGGAGCCGGGAAATTATCTTATCTCAACAAGTAATTTTATCAGCGATATTATTGATTTAAAATATAAATTTGACCAAGAGAATTCATTTATTTTCATCGAGAGTTTCTTTGCCAAATTTAAAACAAAAACGCTTACCTTTAAATTTATAAATACTAAAGTATGTAAACTCGAAGTAATAACATTTTGCGATCATTACTTTATCATACAGATAAGCCTTAATAGCAATTACTTGATAACTAAAGTCATGACCGACAATGGCGAAGTATTAATTTCTGCCAAAGGGAGGTTCGAAACTGACTCAACCTTTAATATCGATTATTTTACTAATTTTAGATTGAAAAATACAATTAAAGTGTCAATGAATGAAATAAACTGTCTGGAATGCGATGTTTCAAATTTTTTTACGAAAGGCATTATCAAAGGATATCTCGCCCGATAATCCTTGAATAAAAAATCATTAAATTATATTTGTCGAAATGAGGGATTGTCAATGAAATATAGTTTTAAAAATAAAATTGTTTTAGTAACCGGCGGAACATCTGGGATTGGCTTCGAGATTGTAAGAAGGTTTTTAGAAGAAGAAGCATTAGTGATAACATGCGGACGTGATAATGAGAAAGGTATTAACATTGTTAATGAACTTGAAAGCAATATTGTATTTATTAAATGTGATATCGGGATCAAAAGCGATATCGAAAACTTGTTTAGTTTTATTTGGGATAAATACGGAAAACTTAATATCGCTGTTAATAACGCTGGTATTTTTTGTATGGGAAAATCTCTACATGAATATACAATTGAAGAATATTGCAGAGTAATTAATGTAAATCTCACCGGCACTTTCTTATGTATGCAAGAGGAAATAAAAATGATGCTTCAATTAAATAGCGGATCTATTGTCAATATTTTAAGCAATACCGCTGCCGGAGCGAATACATACGGCAGCACGCCGTATATTATGAGCAAACATGGCGGGGCCGGTTTAACCAAAGTTGCCGCATTAGAATATGCCGGGACAGGGATCAGAGTTAATGGTATATTACCCGGAATAACCGATTCGGATATGTTAAGCAATAATGCCGACGCTAAAATGATTGCCGGTATGATTTCGAAATATCCAATGAAACGATTGGTTAAACCGGTGGAAATTGCGGAAGCCGTTTTGTTTTTAAGTTCTGAGGCGGCTTCCGCGATAAACGGCATACTATTATCAGTTGATGAAGGTAAATCCGCTCACACCTAAATGCTGAGATATTGTTAAATCCTGAGTTCCTGGATTAGAGTTATAAAGAATTATCGGGGAGAAAAGAAATGAATATCAGAAGCGAAATCAAGGAAATTACTTCTTTTATTAATGAGGAGACCAAAAATATTCGTGTTGACGCCTCTGAATTAGCCGCGGAATTTGAAAAAGAATTTAACCGTGCTTCCTGCCCGGTAACTATCGATGATATGGATCAAAGATATATAAAAAAGGGTGAGATGTATTACTTAAACGATACCGGTTCGAAAGAGGGGTTCAAACAAATCCTGGCAACCGGCGCGGTAAAAGTTGATACCACAATCAAGACGAAACTAATTATAATTGAACGGTTATATCCTGAAATTTCCAGGATTTATCATAGATATAAATATGTAGATGAAGTCTGGTACCTTGATATTCAATCGGTGGGGGGAGGAAATACTGAAAAAAACATTATGTTCAGGGTTAAGCCCGGTTTTGATATCGGCGGAGAGTATGAACGGGGTGAAAAATCATATAGCCGTTTTGGGATTATCGGACCGGAACAGAATCCTGAACGGAAAACGCTCTGGTCCCCGGATGCTTTTATCGAATTATTCGATGAATTTGTTATTTCCGCCCAGGCTCCCGTATACATGAAAGGTGAATTTACCGGGAAGATTAGCATTCATTATAATTTAATCGATCTCCGCAAAGATACAATTGCTAAAAGCTTAAGTAATATTTTAATTATATCAAATCAATTTACCTTGATTGGAATGTCGCCAAGCGCCAAAGTAATAACAGGGTTTACCCAATATGAAAGAAAGAGTTGGGATTCCAAAAAAGCGAAACTGGAATATATCAATAATGAATTGAATTTAGCTAAACAGAATGAACCCTTTACCGATATATTAAAAACTTTGGCGCCGGCTAATCCCGGCAAATGTGAATTTTTCGGAAAACAATACAAGCTATTGAGAGAAGATATTCCTGAAATTGGCTTTCAAGTGTTGGCGTTAATATAAACCTCAATCCGGCAAGTACATTTAAATTTTTCTTGAAATGCAAAGAAAAATTTGCCGGATCGGGTTTAGCTACTTAATCCGGCAAGTCCCTATTTAGAAAGACTTTTAAGGTTACTTGCCGGATTCAGGATAAAATTGCCGGAAGCAGGTGGTAATAATCGATAAATTAAAAAACAAGGTAGCGTTAATAACCGGAGGAACTTCGGGAATTGGACGGGAAACGGCAATCATTTTTGCCGGGGAAGGGGCTAAAGTAGTAATTGGCGGGCAGCGTGAGGAAGAAGGAAAATCAACGGTTCAATTCATTGAAAACAAAGGAGGGGAAGTGATTTTTTTCAAATGTAACGTTGCGAAAGAAAAAGAGGTTGAAATACTGATCGCGCGATTAATTGAAAAATACGGGACTTTGGATATTGCGGTAAACAATGCCGGTATCAGTCCCAAACGCTCACCGCTCATTTATTATTCGGAAGAAATAATTAACCAGATTATGTATTCCAATGTCAAGTCAATGCTCTTTTGCCTGAAATATGAAATCAACGAAATGCTTAAGAACAATCGAGGCGCGATAGTCAATATTGCTTCAGTAATGGGACTAAAAGAAGATTTACAACATTCATTATGTACCGCCGGTAAATATGCCGTTATTGGTTTGACAAAAGCCGCGGCGCTTGAATATGCCGGAAACGGTATCCGGATCAATGCGGTGTATCCCGGTGGCGTTGATGCGGAAATCCACCCAATCAATACCGGAACCGATACTGCTCAAGAATCAACACCGGAAATACCTCCGCTTAAAAAAACGGTAAATCCGGAAGCGATAGCAAATGCAATAGCATTTTTATGTTCGGACGAAGCTGCGTTTATTACCGGTACAACTCTATCTATAAATGATTGAAAAAAGGCGAAGATTATGCGGAACTTTAAAGAATCTTTTAGTATCATGTTGGCCAAGTCTAGAGTCATGCCGGCAATGGTTAATTCGGTTTTAATTTTTGCGGCGCTGGGATTGAATAGTTCGAAGATGGATTATGTCATTGCCGGATCTTACCTTGTTTTGAATCTGGCTTGTTGGCTGGCGCCTCTTCTAAAACAATATACTTTGGGGCCACTACGTTATTTTTTCTTGGGAGTTGATTTAGTGTTCACCGGTTTTATGATCGCCGAAACCGGAGGCACTTATAGCGAATTATATCCGTTTTTATTCATTCCGGTATATCTCGCGGTATTGAGGTGCGGGTTTTTTGGCATTATCAATTGGTGTTCTTTAATGTCAATGATAATGATTGCGGCTTCCATTTACTCAAAAACGCTTGATTTCATGCCGCTTTCATTTGAAATTGTTTATCTTTATCTAGCCGGTATTAGCGGCAATCTTTTAATACAGCGGACTTATTCGTTAAATGAAGCGGTTTCAAAAAAATTGGCCCGTTGGAATATCGATTTGCAGCAATTGAACAGTTTTTCGCTGGAGATAAACAGCAGTTCAAATTTGGATGAGATCTTTACCAGAATATTACAAATCGTCAAGCGGAACAATCAGTTCCAAATGGCGGCAATAATGATGTTTAGTGGCGAGTCGCTAGTGATTTACGACCAAATCGGCTGGGAAGAAAATTGGGTTCAATCCTACAATCTTCAACCACTGAGCAAGCACAGTCTGGCCCTGGTACCGATTATTGTTCATAAACAACCATTTTTTTGCACGGATATAACCATGCACCAGGAGTTATACGAAATTTTTCGAGGTATTCCAGTGGTTTCATTGTCGGCATTTCCGCTGGTGATTAGCGGAGAAGTAACCGGAGCATTAGTTATCACTAATCAAGATCCGCGGGCATTAAAGGAACCAGAAATCCAAATCTTGACCGGCATTGCCAATCAAGCCGGCATCGCGATCCGGAATGCCGTATATTTACGCCAGGAAAAACGGAAAGCCGATACCGACGGATTAACCGGTTTGTATAACCGGCGTTATTTTAACGAACAACTTGAATTACTGTCCGCCAAGGCGGAAGAGACTATGCTGCCGTTATCGCTAATTTTGATTGACGCCGATAATTTTAAAAAGTACAATGACACTTACGGACATCCGGCGGGCGATCATTTATTAAAGACCAAAGCCGCCGCTATTGGCGAAGCCGTCCGGGAACAGGACATAACGGCCCGTTATGGCGGAGAGGAGTTTGCCGTCATTTTGCAAGATACCGACAACCGGTCGGCGTCGCTTATTGCGGAACGGATCCGCCGGGCGGTGGCGGATATTCCGCTGGAGGTTTTGAAATTACGGGTTACTATTTCAATCGGGGTAGGGACTTTCCCTGATAACGCTGGAGTTCGGACTTCCTTGTTGGAGTTCGCCGATAAGTCGCTTTATTATGCCAAAGCAAACGGTAAAAACCGGGTTTGCTGCGGGAATAAATAGAAAGATGAAGAGTCGCGAGTTGCGTGTCACGAATCGGAAAATCGTGAGGGTTTAAACTCACTCTGCGCGTTCTTGAACACGAGCTCTCTCTTTTACGAACTATACATATACATCACCCATATCTATAGCTAATTGTAAAAATTTTTAAATTTTGTCCAATTGATTTGCGGGTTATATATCTCC
>JBJKPO010000391.1:0-1975 GCA_046706235.1 Bacillota bacterium
GGAGCATGTTGTGTTCCCTCGGCATGTACCCGTTCATATACGAGATAAATGCCGACAGGGCAACGGAACTAATGCCGGGTTATTTTGTTTTTCCCTTCACGAACCTAATTTCCCGTAACGCTGATAATCGTTAAAATAAAGGACCATGATCCGGTTTTTTACTTTTACAGGATAATAGAGTTCATAATTACCATCGGAAGAACTGAACCGGTAAGTGGAAACCTGGCCGCTAAATACCTTGCGCAGGTATTCCCTTTCATCCTTTGAACATGCAAAAACTTTACTAATCTTTTCAGGTAGCGTATTATAAACTGAATCTAATTCTAAAAACACTTGCTTCCCCTTGATGTTATCATCAATAATCAAGGCGATCGACTTAAAAGTTTCTTCTTGTTTCTTGAATAGCAACAACGTGGTTTCAACTTCCCGCAAATATGCCAAGTTATATTGATAATTGGCCAGCTGTCCGATCATATCCTTATTTTCGCCAACGATTGCCTGGGCCGAATTTACCAGATAAGCGCGTTTTAAATAGGATGTCCGCAAGTCCCCGAGATAAAACAGGCCGAAAATAACCGGAAAAGATACTAAAAACAATACCAGCCAAATTTTAAACTTACCCGGCTTCGAACCGGTTTCTTGAGCCACATTTTCCTTACCGGAAAGGGAATCCGAAATTTTCGTCAGGTTAAGCATTACATTAAGTATCACCGCACCGCTTAACAGGGCGAGAATCCCTAATATGCTTGTAAAAAATGTTTGGGTAATATTTTCCCGGAATACCTTAAAGCCGAAAACCGTTGTGATAATAAAGATGAAAACCCAGTATAGCAAAAGAATGATTAATAAAAAAGATAACTTATTAGTTAAGGATATAATTTTATCGCGGTTCATTTTGAATACCCTCCTAGCTTTTTCCTTTCACCTTTTTTGTTTCCATTTATTTTATCGGCTTCCATTGCAAGATAATTATACTTTTCCGGGAATGGAAAACACCGTCAAATGTCGCGAAAACATAGTCGAATGTCAAATGTCGAAAGTTAAATGTCATTAAATAAGTAGAATTCAGGAGTCAGGAGTCCAATGTCACGAAAATACCGTCAATCATGGTCCTAAAAAAAAGACCCCGGAACATGGTTGTCTAGTTGAATAAACGCCCCAATATTGATAAAACTATTACCGACACTTTGTTTTATCATTGGAGGGAACGTTTTGGAATCCTCTCAACAATCCGGATCCTCCCGGACTAAAGATACCGAATATATATCGCCGCGTCTCGATTTATGCCTGGCCCGGTTCCGGGAACGGCTGGGCGCAAATACGGACCTTGTCATCCGCGAGTTCAGTTTAAATCCAAGCCAAAGCAGCGCGGCGGCGGTCATTTACCTGGAAAATCTGGCCGGTAAAACCCAAATTCAACAAAATATTCTCACCCCGTTAACGGCGGTATTCTCCATCCAGGCGCCCGACCCTGAGAGGATACGCCTCTTTTTACAAACGCAACTGGCCTCGGCCAATCAAACCAAAATGGAACGGACATACGGTGAAGCGGTAAACGGCATCCTGGAGGGCGCGACCGTTTTATTGGTCGCCGGATTGAACGAAGCGTTTGCCTTTGATACCCGGGATTTTCCGGAACGGCGGATTGGCAATCCGCAAATCGAAGTCACTTTAAGGGGACCGCGCGAAAGTTTTGTGGAGTCGATTGGGACCAATACCGCCCTGTTACGCCGCCGCATCAGCCACCCCGATCTGGTCGTGGAGTCTTGCCGGGCCGGATGTATGACCCGAACCGAGATCCGGCTGGTTTATTTAAAAGGGGTGAGTAATGACCAAGTTATCGGCGAGATTCGCAAACGGCTGGAACGGATTCAAACGAACCACAGGCCATCATGATTCCCGCGCCGATAACGATAATCATCCAAATGACCTCCATTCGTTCCAAGTAATTTGCCACATGAATCAAACGGGCAAT
>JBJKPO010000392.1:0-3819 GCA_046706235.1 Bacillota bacterium
AGCAGATGGTGGCCCAGTAAAATCGGCTGGGCGCGCTGTAAATGAGTGTAACCGGGCAAAATGGTTTCCTTTTCCCGCCTGGCGATTTTTAATAACACTTCGAACAAACCGGTTAATAATTTTTTCAGTTCGCCGGTTTCCCGGCGCAAATAAAGCCTGGAATCCAAAGCCACCTGATCGTTCCGGCTGCGGGCGGTGTGCAATTTATTCCCCAAAACCCCGATTTCCCGCACCAGTAACTTTTCGATATTCATATGAATATCCTCGGCGCCGGGATCCCAGGAAACCTGTCCGGAAAGTACTTTTCCTAAAATCTCTTGCAAGCCGGCAATAATTGTCTCCGCTTCCCGCTTTGAAATAATGCCGGTATCGCCCAACATCTTCGCGTGAGCGATACTTCCCTTGATATCTTCCTCCGCCAGCCGGCAGTCGAAATGAATCGAAGAATGAAAATCATCCATGGCCGATGCGGTTGCTTTTTGAAATCGTCCCCCCCAGGCTTTCATGGCAAACCCTCCCATTATAACCTATCAAATATCAGTGAATATTCCACATAAATCATGAAAACCCTTTTTCAACCGGGAGAGTTACCAAAAAAGCCGCATTTTTTCCGCCACGACCTTGATAATTTTAATGATTACATTAATTCTAATACTCCAACCAGGGTTCACTAAAGAAATTTAAATTTGAATCTTATATGCATCATAGGGTAATTTAAGACGAAATTACTTTTTGCACCTTATTTTAGGTCTCCAACCGGCTTTCCCATCGGACCAGTCCTAATGGCGGATTTGTGATTTAGTTTAGTTTCAGATTATTGGATATATCGGTATTTTTTGTAAATTTTTCAATATGATATTTTTAGAAGGATTTTCTTAAACAATACAGTAATAATATAGTACTATAAAAAGATAATTATCTCCTAAAAAAATCCAAAAAGTATTCCAAATAACGCAAGAAAACTAATACGCATTCCCAAGACGAACCCACCCGAACAGCCGCTATCAATTAATACCTCAAGTATTTTCAGACTGTGGCTTGCTACTTCGAGAAACCAAAATCGATTAAATAAATGACTTTTGTTTCAAAAAAATTGTACAACTCCGTACCAAGCCAGAGCACGTTTATGGCGTAATCCCAGTTTGTGTCCACGGATGTGATTGTCGTTATGGCTTGTTACGGTCGCAATATCTTGCGAAGAATTATTCATTAAAGTGATTCCAAAGAGAGGGGGAATGAAACATTCGATCAGAAGCTAAAATTACTCAAAAATTTCAAAACGAATTGGAGGTTATCTAATGAAAAAAATTTTTAAGATCGTTCCTTTATTTCTACTAGTCATGCTCTTCATTATCTCCCAAGCATGGGCGGGTTTTGTGGGCCCTAACGTCACCATTAACGTTTACAGCGGGGAACCCATTATCCCAACTTTAACGGTTACAGCTATGGAGACCCTTTTCGTGGGCGTAGATGGCCTGGAACCCTTTGAAAGATATAACATTGAAATCTCTCCCATCGGCGGTAATCCGATCGCCGAATACGCCCTAAACGCCACCATAGACGGCAACCTTCCACCGACTCCCATGTGGGCCGAGGCCGGATTACTTCCGGCAGCCCATAACGGAGGACCGGCCGATCCCAGAGTGGATATCCTGTTGGGCCCCTATACAATCAATCTTACCGGCCCGAACACCAATGTGGCTTTAATCTTCTCGATAGTCCAGAATAGCGCGCCACTTGTCTGGTCTTCGGATATGGTCGGCCGGATCAGCAATGGTTTCCAGGAGGCCACCGATAATGTCTATGCCACCGGCTCCGGTTTTGGAAGCAATAAAAACGTGGATATTTATATCATGCGTGATAAAGACATCTGGTCCCAGGGCGATATTTTGAATAATCCCATGCTATATGTCGCTACCACGACTGCGTTAACAAGCCCCCTCGGAAAACTTGGATCCGTAAATTTTGGTCCGGCAGCAGCCGATACCGCTCATGGTAATTGCGTAAACTTTGATATTGTTGTCGATGTTAATCAAAACGGTATCTTTGATAGCGGTGACGCCGTTGACGGCCCAAATGCCGCCGGTTATACAGTTCAACAGGCTTCGAACCCGGACCCGTCGAGTCGGAAATTCCAACTTGCTTCCAACGGGCATGCGGTGGATTTGACCCACCACTTTGATGCTACTTTCTATTACCCGGATACCTTTAATCATGATGGCAGTGATACCGGTTTCCCCTATTACAACGCAGGCCAAGGCGTCTTCTGTATTTTGAACCCGTTAATCGATGACACGAATCCTAGCACCCAACTAGTTGAGAATAGTTTAGTCCAGATATGGGTCATCACTCTCAACGATTTTAATAGTCTATACGGTAATGGTTATAATTTAACCGGTAAAGATGTCTCCGACCTTAACGGCCAACCGGACCGGGTTACTGTACATCGCACTTGCGGCAACGGAGCCGGTTCGATCTTGATCTGGCAAGCGCCGTTGGTGGATCGCCGGGGAATAAATCCTTATGTCCCGGGTACGGGGTATGTAGTGATTATTGAGAAACCCGATGCTTTTGGCCAATTTGACAATATCTTCAATCCAAATAGCGATTATACGGATGGAGTATTAAATAGCGGGCCTGTTCCGGCAAATCAAGGATTTAGTGTAGTTGACCCCTGAAAATGATTTTTAACAAAAGGCTGTTGGCCAAATTGGCTAACAGCCTTTTATCTTTTTCAACCCGTTTGCTGATTTCAACCTTTATAGTCCCAATTCACCCCAATTGCCAAAAAGTCCAGAAGAACCGGGTTATAATATGAAAACAAATGAAAGCCTCAGAAGCTTTTCCGCTTGTTCTTATATTCACTTCTCCTGCTCAATTTGATATTGCAACGGGGTAAAATCAAAAGCCCTCTCAATTCCGTTGGAAGTTACCATCTTGGGATTCTCCAATAATATTTGCCCGCTTCCGGTGCCGATGACGATAAAGTTAAGCCCCACCAGGGTAGTTTCTTTGCCATTGAAAGACTGGCAACGGATACCGGAAATATTAGCGGCCACGCCATTTTGATTGTCGATGACGCCGCTGTTCCACTCGGCCAAACCTTGATCCTCGACTAAAAAGGTACCCCTCGAAACGTAAACCAGCTTGAGCTGTTTGGGATTATATTTCACATCCATTTTAAACTTCCGGAAGTCGTGCAAATTGTAGGCAAACAAATCCACAATTACAACCTGCCCCGGGAACCAGTTGTCCGAACTTTGAAAACCGAGCTTGGATAGTAAGTCGTCGGAACCCGCCCAAACCGCTGGTATGGCTGAACAGCCGATTAGTATCAAAAGCATGGCATAATTGATTATTTTGTGTTTCATAACGACCTCACTTTCCACCATAGCCCAGAGAATATTTATAACCAGAGCCGTTTCCATTTTACCTGGAAATTTATCCGGATCGCCTTTTTTTGGAAGATCATGGTATTTTTTCCCCTGTTGGAAAGCTTATTGACGGTTTTCTCGGACCTTGCTTAAGATCGGGTTTTAGAGTCTAAAAACTTAACTGAAGCTCCTATATCAATATCGAAAGAAAAAACCAGATCAATGTAATAACCTTCGTTTATCGACGAAAACTTCCACTTCCGTTCGATCGAAGAAGTAGCCGCGTAGTCTAGCCGTACATCTCCGGATGATTTTATTACTATTACCAGCTCCAATTTGCCGCCGGCATTGACCAGGATTCGTACAGCCACCTCCCCTTCTTTCCCTTCTTTAAGGGCGGCAGGAGGATAGGTTGGCATGGGCCCGACAATTTTAACCATTGCCT
>JBJKPO010000393.1:0-12035 GCA_046706235.1 Bacillota bacterium
CCGATACCATTAGTATGGTATTGGGAACCCGGTCGGGATGGTGGGGGGTAGTCGGTGCGGCAATAGTTGGCGCGATTACGTTAATCCCAGGCATGATAGCCTTTCCAACCGCCGCGCTCCTTTTAAATAATGGGGCCGGACTGATGCAAATCGGGGCTTTCATCTCAGCCTTAATGATGGTTGGAGTAGTCACCATACCGGTTGAGATAAAGTATTTTGGACGGAAATTAACTTTTTACCGGAATTGCCTGGCGTTTCTTTTTTCATTTCTGGTAGCCTGGTTGATTGGAGTGGTGGCTAAATGAGGCAGTTTTTTAAACGATATCGTTTTTTATTAGTAGCATCGCTTATATTACTGGCAATGGCCCTTTTTGATCATCCGCGTGAAATTAAAGCCGTTAATACTTTATATTTCTGTCTACGGGAAATGCTGCTGGTGGTTCCGCCGATTTTTTTACTGCTTGGTTTTTTGGATATCTGGGTCCCCAAGGAAACCATGACCCGCTATATGGGAGCGGGTTCGGGAATCAAGGGAATTTTACTGGCGATTTTTATCGGCTCCGCGGCCGCCGGACCGCTTTACGGCGCTTTTCCGGTGGCGGCCGTTTTCATGAAAAAAGGAGTCAGTTTCACTAATATTCTAATTTTCATCGGCGCCTGGTCAACCACTAAAATACCGATGTTTTTATTTGAGGCGGCATCTTTGGGGCCTAAATTTGCCTGGACCAGATTGGCGGCCGATATTCCGGGAATAATTATCATTGCCTGGATCTTAAGCCGGATTATTAGTCGAAATGAGAAAGATATTCTTTATAAGAACGCGGAAAAGCTTTGATTAATCACGATAAGCTCCGCCACATCTCGGCTGCTTTTAGAGATGCTACCCGCCGCGCTATCATCATGGCCACCAAAACTCCAATCATCAAAGAGCCGATTATGGTATATAAATAAAGGGTGATTGGAAAAACTGCTTTTAACTGAATAATGCCGGCGGCGGTATTCATCCCCTGCAAAGGCGGGGCTTGGCTAATTTGCGTGATTTTTATCCGCCAAAGACTGGTGAGATAAGTCCCAAAAGCGCCAAAGATTACTCCGATTACCACTCCAATCAATACCTGCACAAAAAGTTCCAGCATTAAGGTGTAACGGATATCGCGATTACGCCAGCCTAATGCTTTCATAATCCCGAATTCCCCGATTTTCTCCGTGGTGCTGGCCATTAAAGTACGATAGACAAAGAGTAGGCAGATACCAATAACGATTAGCGCCGCGGGCCAAAGCAATCTATGCAACAAAGCCAGTAAACTATCCGACATTACCAGGGTGGAATCTACTGAAGTAGCGGTTAAACCCGGTAAAATACGATGAATTTCACTAATGGCCCGCTGCCACCGGCTAGCGTCTTTTAATTGGGTGTAAACTATATTGACGATATTCGGTCCCACCCTCGCCAGCGCTTGGGCGTCAGCCAACGGTAAATAAACATTGATCGCGGTCAATTGCGGTCCTTCCCGCGCCTCATAAATGCCGGTGATTTTAAAACGGCGATTCGCGATGGATAATAATTCACCGGTTTTCA
Source organism: Bacillota bacterium (assembly GCA_046706235.1). Lineage (GTDB taxonomy): Bacteria > Bacillota > UBA4882 > UBA8346 > UBA8346 > JAEZJQ01. The sequence continues at coordinate 1,580 of JBJKPO010000393.1, forward strand.
GCTTATAAAAACGGGCGAAATGGCTTTCCAATACCGCTACCCCGGTTTCACCCGGCTTGAAAAAATGTCCGCTTTTCATCCATTCCCTTGCTTTCAGCGGGCCAATCGCCGGAGCGCCGGGATCGACACCTATAATTACTTTGAACCGGCCCGGATCGAAACTCCAAAGTTGCAGCGCCGCGATGCTCGCTTTTACCTCCGGAAGGCCTCCGAGACGGATTAATTGTTCCTGCTTAATGGCTTGATTGGCCGCCGGCAAGATTACCCCTTGAGCGGCTGAAAATGCTCCATTGCCCTGACTGGGCCGGCTCAGTACCAGATCGGTGGCTACGGTGGCGAAAGGTGAGGTGACTGCTTTTTGATAGGCGATTGTGATACTGAACAGGAGGATCACCATGGCTATACCAATGGCGACACCGAAGGCATTAAAGAAAGTGCGCCAAGGACGTCCCAATAATTCACGCCGGATATATGAAAAAAAATTCATCCCTGTTTACTTCCTTTCGATTGAAAATTAGATTTTTCATACCTTTTTTAATTTCCTGCGCCACAGCATAATGATAACAATAATTAGTAATAAAATAATTGCGCCACCAATTATAAAGAGCATTAAGGGAATAGCTCCGGGTCCGGCCGGTCTATTTGGATTAGTATTGGTAAATGAGTTCCGCATCATCGGGGGGACCGCATCCGGATTCCAAGCTTCATTATCGGCATTCGGCGGCGCTTTGACGGCAGTTTTTTGGCCGGCCAGGTTTAATTTGATTACCTGTTCCAAATCCTGACCAGTCCAGCCCTGCCCGACAAAATCCCGGAAAACAACCACCCGGTTATCAATTTTATGGGCCAATGAGCCGTTAATGTAAAGCAACATCGGCAAGTGGCCGCTTAACCCTTTTTGCCGCAGATAGTTTTGGCCGTCTTCGCTCATTTCGTCATGAAGAACCAACTCAACCTGATCGCCGAATTGTTTGCAGACATTTTGAATGGTATCCCTGTTTTCCCACATCGGCGGATGGCTGAAGAACCCTACCGCTTCCACTTTAATTACTTGATCCGGGGCGGCAAACGCAATATAAGCATTAAATAGTAATAATGAAAACGCTAAAAAAAGAAATATCAAGCTGTTACGTTTAAGCAACGATTTCACCATCCTTCATCGATATGATACGATCCGCCGCTTCGGCCAACTCCCGGTCATGAGTGGCGATTAAAAGGGCGATCTTGCTTTCCTTGCTTAAAGAGACAAGTAAATTAATAATCTCCCGCCCGGTAGCTGAATCAAGATTACCGGTCGGTTCATCGGCCAGGATAACTTTGGGATTATTGATTAACGAACGGGCAATCGCAACCCGTTGCCTTTCTCCACCACTCATCTCGCCGGGCCGGTGGCGGGCGCGATGGGTGAGTCCTACTTGTCCCAAGGCTTTGGCCGCGTTTTGCTCTTTCTCGTTCGTGGGTAAATGGATCGGAAAAAGTGGAAATGCTACATTTTCCAATGCATTAAGAGTAGGAATCAGATTAAAGGATTGAAAGACAATTCCTACTTTTTCACGGCGCAGCAATGCCAGTTCATCTTCATTCATCTTATTTAAAGCAGCGCCATCCAAATGAACTTCTCCGGCGCTTAAACTTTCCAATCCGCTTAAAAGCCCCAGGAGAGTGCTTTTTCCAGAGCCGGAAGCTCCTAAAAGAGCGACAAACTCACCTTCTTTCATGTTAAAGTCAGCATTCCGGACGGCTTTTACCGGGCCGAAATCTTTCGATACTCCTTTGGCAATGATGATTTCATTCATTGCGCAACACCTCCGCCGGTTTTATTTTAGTTAACGAACCAATGATCATCATCGTGGTTACCAAAACCAGACACACACCCAGAATTAACGCCAGCAAGACCGAACTCCATGATAAATGAATATTTAACGGCACTTTCAAGACTTTTGCCACATTATTGGTAAGATAAAAGTGGGGGAAGGGATTTAGCTCCCACGGCAAAGGAATAGTTACGGTTTGACCCCGTAAAGTCCATATAAAACGAAAAGAGACGATTAATCCGACGATTCCGCCGCTAAAACCGGTAAGTAAATTTTCACTCAGGATCTGGCGCCGCACATCGGAAACCGTCCAACCTACCGCTTTCATCACCGCGATATCCCGGCGGCGTTCCCAAATACCGCTGGCGCTAGTCCGAACCACAATTGCCATCGCAATTAAGATGCCGATTAAAGAACCCAACCAGGCTAAATGTTTGGCGGCGGCGGCTAGCCCGCCCATTAAAGCCAAAAAGCGCGATTGGGTGGAAACGGTCGAACCGGGTATTATTTTGACAACTTCTGCTTGAATTTGGGACACACGGGTTGGATCGGCACTGATGAAAAGCAAATTGACATCATTTTTTTGGAAACCGGGAATCAGAGGAGTACTGGAGGCTATCTCTTGGGCCTTTTCCAATGGTATATAAATATTGGTGGCCCCCAGTAAATTGGTTGCAGGTGTTGATACAACTCCAACCACCTGGAAACGCGATCCCGCGATCTTTAAACTATCTCCCGGTTTAATCTTTTTGGTTTGGGCGTAGCTTTCATCGACCAAGGCCCGATCCCGGTCGCCAGGTTGAAGGAACCGGCCTGCCTTTAATCCGCTTTTTAATTTTTTCAAGGCAAAATCCGTTTGGGGATCAATTCCTAACACCATTTTAAAATCACCTAAATTTTTTTGGTCAGCGCCAAAGACCCATAATAAGAGCATCGGACTTACTTGTTTAACTCCCGAAATCGCCATGATTTTGCTCGCGTTCGTTCCCCGGATAATGTCATCGGCGCAGGGTAAAACCGCTCCTTCGAACTTATTAGGGATCGGCCCGCCACTTTTTTGCACCGCGAGATCAGCCCCGATGGCTTCAAGGGGCGCGATGGCCGCCTGATCGTAAGCCCCGGCCAGGGCGTTCAGACAAAGCCAAAAAGTCACTCCCAGGGCGATACCGCCGAGCATTAGTAACGAACGGTTTTTCCGCCCCCAAATTTCCTTGAGACAATAGTGCAAAGAAAACTTTGGCATCTGTATCACATCCTTTATTTAGCTGGATAGTACGTAGCAGCTACGTAGTTTAAGGTAAAAAAATATAGCCTATAACTAAAAGCAGTGTGAAAAACCCTAAATAATAGCAGTACATAACGCTTTTAATGAATCAGCATTAAACCGCAAGGAATACGCTGGCATAACGGTAAGAGCAATGAGAAAATGAAAAGCATTTCAATACTTAAAAATGAAATTCCGAAAAACAAAAACCGTACCCTGTAGTTTTGATTCGGCTTTTTTAAAGCCATTAACAACCTAACCCGCTCCGTCAAAAGATCACCACTGGATAAACCGGCAATAGGGAAATACCGGTCTTGAAAAATCTGATTTTCATTTAGGGCAAGTTTGGTAACCCGTAACAAACCGGCGGCAAGAGCTTTCGGTTTTTCAATCCAGCTTGACGCCAGTGCATCAGCTGCTTTTTCCCGTTTTTGTTTCAGCCGTTTTTCCAGATAATATAGTAAGGGATTATAAAACATTAGGCTGCGTAGTAAGGCTAAGACCCAGGAAACAATCTGGTCGCGGCGGGATAAATGTGCTATTTCATGAGCCAAAATGGCCTGAAGCTCTTCGTAAGGCAATGACTCCAATAGTTGCGACGAAATAATCAGCCGCTGTTTCCGGGTGCCGCATACAAAAAGCTGAATCCCCCGGTTGGCCGGGGAAATATAGACATCCGGCATCGGGATTGGCGTCTTTTGAACCAACCCTTTTAAAATACCGAAAAGTTCAATTGCTTCAGTTTCGGCCACCAAGCGACAGCCTTTGATAAACCGGCGGTAAGCGAAATAAGATAAACCGCCGTGAAAGAATGTTACGAGTAGGGGAAGCAGGCAGATTAATACTCCAGCCATTATAAGCGAGTTTGCTATTCTTCCTTGCCTCCAAATCATTAAAAACGGGCCCCAAAGCCCCCAATGGAATCCGCCCATACTTTCAATAGGTAAGAGTAACGGTATGAAAAACGGCAGATAATAAGGCCAAACTAATGAAGGTTCCTCATCAAGCCTGAAAAACTTTAATAATAGCCACACCAACCCCAAGGTAAAAAACGAGCCGATCAATTCTTGCCATATATAGGGGAACATTAATAACCAGTGCAGCAGTTTCATTTACCCGGCGCTCCTTTATCAGACTCGTCCAATAACTGCTCCAAACGTTCAATTGTCTCAATTAATTCTTTCTCCGGCCCGGTATCGGTGAGTCCGGCTAAAAAAGGCTGCCCGAAACCATCCAATAGGCCATTTAATACTTGATTAACAGTTAGCCGGGCCAATCTTTCCGGGGTATACGAAGGCCGGTAAAGATGGGCGGTACCACTTTTACTCCGTTGTAAAAAACCTTTTCGTTCCAGATTGCGCATGGTGGATAATACCGTGGTATAAGCCAGCGGCCGGTAGGCGTTTAACTCTTCAAAGACTTCCCGGACACTCGCCTCGGATCGCCGCCACAATATTTCCATGATGCCGGCTTCCAACTTGCCCAGGATTTTTTCAAATCCCTTGCCGGACGGTTTGAAATTTATATTAAAATTATCCAAAATCGCCACCTGCCAGTGCTATTTTAATTTAATTATATCCTTCGTAGCTACTATGGTCAATAGTAGATATTAATATAAAGTTTGGTAAAGAAAATACCAGTTAAAAAAGATTATTTTTCAGGAGGAATCTTATCGGCTTATCCTATAAAATTAAAGGATGCAGTTAGCTGGCATTAATAAAATATTTAACTTTTTAATGTTCAACAATATAGGATAGGTGGCTGAATAAAATTTTTGGTATATGGGACTCATTTTTTGAGTCGTATAATATATATTATGTTAACTAAATTATTACTTTGTATCGTACGATTCAATAATTATAGCAGAGACAAGTTATTGGGAGAATTCAATTTAACTTTTTCGTTGTTTTATTTCGGAAATAATATCATCCAAAGTCATATCCTTAAACAGTTGTTCTCGCTCTTCAACATAATTCCCATAACCTATAGTAAATTGATTTATAAAGCGTACCGTATTACGACACCTATTTCTTTACATAATACTTTAATCGCATCCTTTGTAACTTCCGCCAATGGCTTTGCTTCTATTATCATTTTTCAATCTCCTCAATTAATTCTATCGGGGAAACCACTTCTAACCTTATACCTTCAATTGCTTTCGCCTTTCTCAAAAATCGATCATCGCAAGTACAAAAAATCCGCTTGACCTTCCGCTCTCAGGTTGAACTCCAATTATTTCTTATCTTATTTCCAACTTCAAACTTTTTACTAGAGCTTATTAATTAAAGTTTGCCAGGCTAGGCCAGACTTCTTTTAAAGGACGTTTGGGTTTCCGGCAGACATAAACCTGCTGGTATTTCCAAATACCCAAAGAATTGTTCTTCAGGAGGTCCGCTGGGATCATCTCGTCAAAGGCCTCAAGCGGAGTATAGCTAGTTCCCAGAAAAATCATTCAAATCAATTTTATAATATCACCCATTTCAAGCAGCGTCATCTTACGATAGTACTGAAAAAGTACTATGATTGAACTGTCATAAACGATGGTAAGTACGACAGTAAAGTGGGCGAGGGTTGAAATCCCCCGCCCTTATCTTTATTGGTGCAAGTTTACTTACGGTGTTATATACAAATAATCAATAATAACACAAGTTCCGGAAGCTTTAAAAATCCGGAAAACGATGTAACTGCCTTCTTCCCCCTGTTGCGCCAGGGCGACATAGGTGCGTCCAGGCACGGCGTTTACACCGAAACGGGTATAACCGGTTTGGGGAATACTCACCTGATTTAAAGGTATGTTGCCGATGTTGCCCAGATCGATTACTCCTCGTTGGCCGGTGTTATTGGCCCAAAATTTCTTCTCGAAAAGATAGAAATCTCCACCGCTTAATTGGCCGCGAATTTGGGCGGAAAAATCATAACTGTTCCCGTTATAAAGAAAGATTTGATTTTGTTTACGGTAGAGATAGTCGATGGTGACATCGTTACCGCTGATATTTTTGACCCGGAAAATGATATAATAATCCGGTTCATTCTGCCCGGCTTCGGCCACGTAAGTATGGCCGTGGATTGCGTTTACTCCATAGCGGGTATAGCCGGTTTGGGGAATCGCGACCCGATCCAGTTGGAGATTACCGAGGTTGCCGAGATCGATCACCCCGCCCTGCCCAAAAAAGTTCCCCCAGAACTTTAGTTGGTAAAGATAAAAATCTCCACCGTAGATTTGCCCCCGTATCTGGTCCGAAAAATCATAGCTGTTCTGTTCTTTCAGTTTGATCCGGCGATTGGCATAAAAATACTCGATATTGATCTGGGAGTTGTCGGTGCTTTTCCAGGTGACCCTAAAGATAATGTAGTTGCCTTCCTCTCCGGTTTGAGCTAACGCAACATAGACATGATTGACCACCGCGGCAACTCCAAGGCTGTAACCGCTATCCTGATTGGGGATTTCCAGCAGACGCGGTATGATTCCAGGCGTTCCGAGATCCCCGAGGTCCTTGATCCCTCTTTGGATTGAGTTGTTGGCCCAAAATCTATTACTGCCATAGTAAAAATCCCCACCGGTGCAAAAACCCACCGCGTCGGTGGAAGCGTCAAATCTATCGCCATTATTTAAAACGGCTTGCAGCAGTTTATGATTGGCGAAGGCGCGCTGGATTTCCGGAAAATGAGGGACCCCATCCATGAGATTATTGTTGTCGTCATCCGCGATATACAAGCTTTTCAGGAAATTGCTTTCCTGGGGGTCGGAGAAGTAGTATGGCTTTGGCATGCCGGCCATGGTCCGGTGGGCTTCCAGAATGAGACGATCGGCGTAGGTTGAATCAGCGCCGGTTGAAGTTTCAGCTATAAGCATGGTCCGTAGATCCCAGGCGGCTCCGCCGATAACTGTTCCTCCGGCATGGCTTTCATAGTTATAATCGAGTTTACCGGGATATGGAATCGTGTTATTCAGATCCCTGGGTCTGCCGGTTCCTTCACCTTCCACGGAGTCATTGGTCATCGCGCAGGCGAAATAATCGGCGAACCCTTCATCCAAGGCAAGGCATTCGTTATTACCGGTTGGGTTGGATACAATCCCATTGCCGTAAATTGCATATAGAACATTATGAGTGCATTCATGATAGACAACATCGCTGGATCTGGCGTACCTATCGGCGCCAAACAGCATCGGGTTTCCGGCGTAAGCATTATCCACCGGATAATTTACTCGAGCTTTAAATTGGGTGGTATGATCCCAGGGATTGATCCAATTATAAGCGCAATGATTTTGGTACCAATCATGCAGCAGATTAATATGGTAAAATACATTGATGTGGTCCCGATCCGTGGCGGTCCAAGTGTAATTACAGGCGCCTCCATAACTGGTCTTGGTAAAGGTATAGTCGCTACCGCCCCAATCTTGAACTTTAGCATAGCGTCCACTCAGCTTAAAGGTAACAGGGGCAAATATGCCGAATACCGACCCGTAATAATCGCCAGTGGAATTGGTGTAACATTGAGTGAAACCGCCCAGGTTTACATAGGCATATTTAAGCGGCATAATCGTTACCGGCGGCGCGGTGGGATTTTCGGGATAGATTTCTCCCTGTACTTTTCCGTAAATAGTCACCGGCGGACCATAGAGAGGATAACTAGATAGTATTGCTCCGTTAGCGGCATCGACAATGTAAATGTAGTCGGTTTGATGATTGGGCTTTGTGCCCGCAAGCGTGAAATTCCAGGCCAAATGATAACCTACCCCGGTTTTTTCGGGCGTCGGGTATATGATTTTAGCGCCGTCATTTTGTGTCAACTTTTTAGCCACGTCGGGATCCAGCGTAGCTTTGACCAAGCCGGCGGCATCTTCCAAACTAATCTTTTCTTTGGTGGCGATATTGATATCGGGATAAAAATTGGAGCCATACGAAATGACCTGGCCTTGTTCGCTGGTGGTAAAGCCGACCGCGGCCTGATAGACCGGTATTCCTTGATAAAGTTGCTGGAACTTGATATGCCATTTGGGGCTAATGTTTTCCTTGAATATCAATTGTAATTGCTCCGGGTCGACTCCGAAGAAACTTTGTTTTTCATTGAGAAAATCTTTATAAACCGTTTCGATATTCTCTTCAGTCAAGGGTACAGTTCCGGATTTTAAGTCGGCGGGCAGATCCTCGATTCCGGATACAACTGCGGGGATATTGGTTAACGGATTCCAACGCGCTTCCGCCACCTGCAGCGGAATAATCCTGAGTTGGCCGTTTTGGACGGCGATATCTGGAATATCCCGGCCGTTTTCGTCGCTTAGTATGGACTGTTCGATTTTAATGATCGAGGTGGCCGGCGGGAGATCGTTCTTGATCGAAAAATCGATGGTATAGAGAATACCGGCTTCAGGTACTTGTAGGGTTTTTTGGCATACCGCCGCGATTTTCAATTGCCCCATCGCATTGTCGATCTTCGGATAACCCGGTTGAATTTCAGGTTTTTCACCGAGCAGATCGCCAATGGTCGCTTTTTCCACTTGGATCAGTTTGGCATCAAACGAAATATTCGCCGAACAGCCGCTGATCGATTTGCCGCCCGGATCGACCAAAATATTGACCGTGAATAATTTTCCCGATTCAGCAAGCATCAAAGCGGGCGCTACTAATACGGTTGGCCGATCTTCGGGATCACTTGAGAAAATACTGCTGGAAAGAAGCACTATTAACGCAATGAAGGTAAATACTCGCATGATAAACCGTTTTGTTTTCATAAAATAATCCCTCCTTTATCAATTTTGATTGGTCTATCGATTTCTTCACCACGCAACCGTCCGGCCGGCTTGAAACCTTACCGGTCGTGCCGGGGGAATCGTGGTTGTAACTGATAAAAATCCAGGATGCATTCATGGTTTTTCACCAAGGAATTAACTCGGAAATTAACTATGTTAAGTAAAATATTCGAGGCAAAGAAAATCTAATCCTGCTTTTATCCAAAATTAACTTATACAGTGGATTTTGAAGATTATTGGGGTAAAGCATTATTTGGGTTATATTTGGATTGGACAACTGCAATAAAGTATTACTTTTCCAACTTGATTGCATAAAAAATCAAAATTTTGTTGGTTCCGGCTTTGAGGTTAGGATTTGAATAAGTAATTTTTTAATTGTTCATAAAAATTCTCACGAGTTCCCGCCATTACTACAACAACTATCGAGCCATCTTTGTTTATTACTATCCGATAAGCAATCTCATAATTAATTCCCTGGTAATAAAGATCATAGCAATAAATCCCAGCGAGGTCGCCTTTTTTTGCCGAACCGGAATAAGGGTCTTGACGGATTTGATTAATAACTTCGAGAAAAGCATTTTTTAGACCTTTTCCCGTTATTTTTTTAAAATACCGTTCAGCTGGAGGTAAAAATATGATTGGATGCATGCTACTTTTTTGAACTAAAAATTTCAGCTACCTTGGCGTTACCGTCATCTTCAATTTTTCCAGCCTCGCTTTCCGCTTCACTAATCATCATTTCAACCGCAGTCCGTACTTTTCCGTTTAGCTCTTTAAATTTGGCGACAAGTTCCGGCCCTTTAAATCCTTGTTTCACGAGATCATCAAGTATTTCAACGGCAAAAGTTCCACCGGTTTCCGGTACCGGTCTGATAACTAAAACGCCATCGTTAATAAAACATTCCACTTCGGACCCGATACCCAACTCATTATAAAATTGCAAAGGTATAGTTATCTGTCTTTTCGACGAAACATTAATTCTTCTTTTTTGCATGGCTGCCCTCTCTATCGGTGCAACATTCCCTATTGACATATTATATGACCTTCTTTCCGGTTTATATTCAAAAAAAATTGTTTCCAAGTTCTTGGTTTCTTGGTATCTATATTATACTCTACATTAATATTTCATGCAATCTTAATTTCCAGTATCCTTCACCAACTCGCACTTACAAGTCCCACATATTATTTTAATTCCCGGCTTGCCCCAGACATTCAAGCGGCAGGACTGACAAACATACTTGGTTTTATTTTTCAATTTTCCAGTGTGGCCTTGACCAGTCCAACGATCTACCCAGGCGATCTTAATCCGATCCAATAATTGATTGCAAAGTTTATCAAACTTGCCATTTTCAATGATTAAGTGAGAAACTCTGTCCCCGGTCATTTTTCCGTTTTCGGTTCCGTCGGCGGTGGGACGCAGCCCGGTTTGGATCATCATATCGGCCCACTCTTGATTGTGATAACGGTTCCGGCCCGGCTTACCATGGTACTTTTGCCAGAGATGGCACATCTCATGGACCAGGGTAGATAGTATTGTTTTAGGAGTAACCTCCACCCCTTGAAAATAATCGGGATTCAGGGCGATCTCGTCAACCACCTGTCCGTTGGCGGTATTTTCAACCCGCG
>JBJKPO010000394.1:0-7222 GCA_046706235.1 Bacillota bacterium
GGTTGGACCATCATGGAGTCCCTGCCCGGCAATTCAAACTGGGCGGTAAGCACTTGGGACTTGCCGGCTGGCGCAGCCAACAATGCTAATTTCCAAATACTGCAGTGACTAACGGTTGGAATTTCAATTGGATGAATTTCCAATAAGGATTGGTAGAGTTGTGATAACCTAAATTAATAGCTAATGAGTATCACTCGCGCACTTTAGGCGTGAACTCTTCGCCTCCCGAAAGGAGGCGTAAAAAACCGGTACGCGTCACAAATGACGACGCGAGTACTGCTATTATTTAGGATTTTTCACATCACTGTTAGTTAGAGTCAACTTAAAAAACAGATAGCATAAAAGCGCTCATCGATAAATTCGAAGGGCGCTTTTGTGCGATAGGCAGCCGCGTATAAGGAGACTAGGAGTTTTCCTTGTTTCATTCAATAAAGGCAGTGAACTAATTCAATAGTTTACTTTTTATATTATCTTATGATAAGATCTAATTGATGAATTAACTTTGGGTGGAGGCTACTATGGTCAATCAACGCGATGTGGCGAAACGAGCGAAGGTATCTTTTATAACCGTTTCCCGGGTAATTAATAATAAAGAAAATGTTAAAATGGAAACCAGGGAAAGAGTGCTGAAGGCGATTGAGGAGTTAAATTATCATCCGAATAGTTTGGGACGGGCTTTAAACTTTAATCGAATGAATAATATCGGGGTTATTGTTCCAACCGTACAAGGGGTTAGTATTCATGGAACTCATTATTATAACGAACTAATGATTGGGATTGAACTGGCTTGCACGGCGCATTCTTACGATATGCAGATTTCTACTCAGAAGTATAACGCCAGCGGTTTTGATTTACTCAAATTATACTACGAGCGGAAAGTCGACGGTATAATTTTGGTGTCGCCGCCATTGGACAGCCTCCAGTTTAATGAAATCGCGGTAAATTGCATACCATGCGTGGCAATAAACGCGCGTTTCGACAAGTATAAGATTAGTTATGTGGATAACGATAGTAAAGGCGGAATAATTATGGCGACCGAATATTTATTTCAGAAAGGCCATCAAAAAATTGCTTTTTTAAAAGGTTCTCCCGGTCAAAACAGCCAGGATCGGTTTGAAGGTTTTCAAGAAGCCATGCATCGTTATGGAATACCAATCAACCCGGATTGGGTCATTTCGGGAGATTATACCGTAAATGCTGGAAAAGCGGCGTTGTTGAAAATACTTGCTCAAGGAAATCTTCCTTCGGTAATTCTGTGTTCGAACGATTTAATGGCCCTTGGAGTATTGATGGAAGCAAGAAAATCCGGCATCAAAATTCCGGATGATTTGTCAGTCATGGGGTTTGATGGTATTGACGCCGCGAAATACACTAATCCGGCGTTAACAACCGTAAAACAACCGGCGGAAGAAATGGGATATACGGCTACCGAAATGCTGATAAAACAGTTAAGCAGCCCAAATTATTTGCCGGAAATAAAAGTCTTCCCGGTTGAATTAATTCCCGGCGAAAGCATTAGAGATCTTCGTTAATCGGTTTTTTAAGAGTTTTATTAAAAAGTTTTACGAATCACTTGCATTTGATGTAAAACAATTGTATAATATATTTAATAATTGTTTAGGGAAACAATGTATTTTATGAAGGACAGTATATTATGAGCTAATAACTTAAATTACTGAATGGTAATATTTAACATAAATTTTCGCTAGTGTTAGCGTTATCAATTAAACATTTACTCTCCTCTTTACAGGCTACCTAATTGGTAGTCTTTTTTTTGCTTGGTTCCGTCAAAACATATTGTTGATTTAAACTGAATCCGGCAAGTAACTTAAAAATCTTTCTAAATAGGGACTTGCCGGATTCAGTAGATAAACCCGATCCGGCAAATTTTTCTTTGTATTTCAAAAAAATTTAGATGTACTTGCCGGATCGAGGTTTATACTTTGATGGAATTTCTATTAAATGGTAACTTGGGAGTATCTTTAAAAATTATAAATAGCGTTTCCCTAAGCGATTCAGCTCTTGTCCATCATTAGGAACTATAGTATAATTGAACCAATGATGATATTCTATATTATATTAGATTAAAATAACAATATTGGTAATAATTAAACCGGATGCCAACTGAAATCTGGTTTGATATGACGGAGGTATTATGGTAACACAGAATGATGTGGCCGAACGTGCTCAAGTTTCTTTCATAACTGTTTCACGAGTGATAAATAATAAGGGGAATGTGAAAGAGGAAACACGCGAACGAGTTTTGAAAGCGATTGAGGAATTAAATTATTATCCGAATACTTGCGGGCGAGGGCTTCATTATAACAAGGTAAATACAATCGGGGTAGTAATCGCTTCATCTTATGAAGTAAACATTCATGAAACTTATTATTACAATGGATTGATGATTGGTATTGAAAAGCTATGCATAGCTAATTCTTGCGATATGTTGATTTCCATGCTTAAAGAGTCTCCCGGGAAGCAATATGATTATCTGAAGCTCTTTTATGAGCGTAAAGCAGATGGGTTAATCATGGTATCGCCAAATTTAAGCGAATTTCAGATGAAAATGATCATTAAGCAAAATATTCCCTGCGTGGTGATTGGGGAACGGTATACCAAATATAAGATTGATTATGTTGATTCGGATAACCGGATTGGGATATTTAATTTAGGGGAATACTTGGTTCAAAAAGGTCATCGTAAAATTGCCTTTTTAAAAGGAATGGGAAGCCACGGCCATGCTATCGACCGGTTAAACGGTTTTCATGATTTAATAAAAAAATTTAATCTTGATATCCCGGAGCACTGGATTTTAGATGGGGATTTTTCAGTCGAAAGCGGCCGAAAAGCCTTGCGAACGTTACTTTCGGGTGGAGAAATGCCGACGGTGATTATCTGTTGCAATGATACAATGGCGCTGGGGGCCCTGTCGGAGGCCAAGGAAGCCGGGGTTGCGGTACCGGACGCTCTTTCCATTATTGGTTTTGACGGTGTAGATACTTGTAAGTTTACTCATCCTACACTTACCAGTATTCGTCAACCGCTGGTGGAAATGGGAGAAGCCGCGGCTGATATTTTATTTCAAAAACTGAAGGATCCTGCTCTTCCCCGGCAAATTAAAATTCATCCGGTCGAGCTATTACCGGGCGACAGTCTAATCGATCTTAATTTGAAGTAAAAAATATGGAGAAAAAACGCACGATTGAGAGATATATTCCTGTAAATTGAAATCAGTTGATGCCTGATAACTGTTAAAGCCGGCTTGTGCCGGCTTTAACAGTCGTATTGGTAATTTGGCAACGGCTAAAATAGCCTGGAAGTGTTGAGATAAATAAGTTTCACTAATCAGTTTGCGGAAACATACAAGTCACTACTACTTTAGCTAATTTACATATAAGAAATTACCCTTTATCTTAATAAAAAATAGTTACGATTAATTTTGTTTACGGAAACAGTATATCAAAAAAATTTTTACCTGTAAACAGATTTTTAATTTCGAAAAGATGGTTATAGAAATTGTAAGTAAGTTACTCGGAAACAAATCTCTCATTATGGGTATTTTCTAAAAGGACCGGTAAAAAATATATCCAGGTGGACACATGAATCGATCACGGAAAAAAAATTCAATCAAAAAAGTAAAAGCGAACCACTGGATCCAATTGATAATCGGGATTCCTTTAGCCTTGTTTTTTTTATTAATCGGTTTTATTTTCTTTAATCCGTTAGTATGGCGGCTCGACCTCCGAGCGGAATTGGAAAAAAGCAAAATCGCTTCCACGATTTATGATCGAAACGGTACGGCAGTGGCAACTTTATATTCGAAAACGAGATTGTGGGTGCCGTTAAATCAAATTCCGGCGCAGTTACAACAGGCATTTATCGCAACTGAAGATTACCGGTTTTACCGGCATAAAGGAATCGATATTTACGGTATTTTGCGAGCGGTTTATCAAGATGTACGGAAGGGGAGGAAGGTCCAAGGCGGTAGTACGATTACCCAACAGTTGGCAAAAAATTTATTTTTTTCACATGAGAAACATTTTTTACGTAAAATTTGGGAGATGGCTTATGCTATCCGGATTGAAGAACAGTATCGGAAATCACAAATTCTAGAGTTTTATTTAAACAGTATTTATCTGGGACATGGTAGTTGGGGAGTACAAGGGGCGGCGCAAACTTATTTTGGAAAAAACGCGGCGGATTTAAATCTGGAGGAGTGCTCTCTACTAGCGGCATTAGCGCGGAGTCCGGAGTATTATTCCCCGTTTCGCCATCCTGATGAAGCTTTAAAACGGCGTAATTTAGTGCTGCAATTAATGAAAAAACATGGCTATTTATCGGCGCCAAGCTATTCAACGGCAATTCGGATTCCGTTAAAAACACTGCAAAATCCGGGGCCTTCATTTATTGGAGCTTACTTTACCGATTACGTAATCGAGGTGCTTCGCGAAGCGACTCATTATGACGATAAATATTTACGAACTTCCGGTTTAAAGATTTACACCACAATGGACCGGCGGATCCAGGCGGCGGCGGAGAAGGCGCTTGCCATTTTACCGGTCCAAGGGCCTGACCGTTGGGGAGTCGTTCAACCCCAAGGCGCGATTACCACAATTGATCCTAAAACCGGTGAAGTTTTGGCGTTGGTCGGGGGACGACGCTATTCGGCGGCCGAAACCAATCGGGCCTTTCAGGTATACCGGCAGCCCGGTTCGGCGATTAAACCGTTTTTATATTCAACCGCCGTGGAAGCGGGATACGGTCCGGATACCGTCTTGATTGATCAGCCGCTGGAAATCGATATTAATGGCCGAAAATGGCGGCCTCAGAATTATGATAGTAAATACCGAGGTCCGATCACTTTGCGGGAAGCCGTGGAAGAATCGGTGAATACGGTAGCAGTGGAATTAACACAGAAAGTTGGGCCGGGTATTGTTTTTACTCTGGCTAAGCGGATGGGACTTGATAGCCTGGTTGGAGAAGGCGCGCGTAATGATGTCGGATTAGCGCCGTTGGCGTTGGGCGGGTTAACCAAGGGTGTTACTTTGCTTGAATTGACCGGCGCATATAGTCCTCTGGCCAATCAAGGACTGCGCTCCATCCCTTTTGGAATTCTAAGGGCGTATGATTATAATGGCAAACTCATTTACCGTGGAGGAATCCGCCAGGAACGAGTAATAGAACCACAAACCGCGGCTGTTTTAACCTCGATGATGACCGGGGTAATTACTCGGGGAACCGGGATTAGAGCTAACATCGGGGCGCCGGCCGCTGGAAAAACGGGAACTACTAATAATAATACTAATGGTTGGTTCATTGGATATACCGACGAGTTGCTCACTGGAGTCTGGATTGGTAATGACCGGGCTGATCAACCATTGATTGTCAAGGGGGTTGCTTTAGGAAGCGGAACAGCAGCGGCAATCTGGGGATATTTTATGCGACGGGCGCTTTCATTACATGTCTGGCTTCGACCATACTGGCCAGGCAGAGGAAAATTTGGGTGATATTGATGGCCCAACCGGAACCGCTAATCCCTAAAAACGGGGTTAAAACTACTAACATAAAAGTTTTTAAAGCGACGGACCAGATACTGATGCGTAGAATCCTATCAGTAGCGCCCACTGCTGATAGAATTGTGATGTTTAAAATGGCGATTGCCGTAAAAGGTAAACCGATTACCATGATTTGAATCAGATTAGTTGGATTTGACGAGTTATATAAGAATTGGGATAATATCCCTGCTGCGCTTAATATAACTAAAAAACTCGCTAAACATAAAATAGTGGTAGTGATATAGAATAATGAAATTTTTTGTTTAATGACAGCCAGGGAGTTACATTTAAATGCCGCACTGATTTGGGGTGAGAGCACTGAACCGAGCGGCACCAAAAAAATTAACGGGAAATAAGCCACCGGTTCGGCCATTCCGGTTAATTGACCAAATAGCCCGGTGCTGGCAGCCGCGGGATGACCGGCGGTGATTAACAGTCTGGGGATGATGATTCCCTCGCTGGCCATGCTGATGGATAGAACGATTTGATTCAGCAATAACGGCCAGGAATAACGAAAAATATGAAGGTAAGGTAAGTTAACATCCAATGGTCTCTCGGAGTGAGTAAGCGGTTGTCTTCGCAAAAAAAATAATAAAGTAATAAAGCAGGCCACTTCACCCATGGTAAGACCGGAAATAGGCGCGGTATAAGTCGATAATGGTACTAATGAAACTAAAACGGTGATTAATAGGTATGTAGTGGAAATTTCCACCGCTTGTTCGGTAATTTCCGAGGTTGCTGTGGGCGCCATTTTAGAAAATCCCTGGAAATAACCGCGGAAAATTGCCGATAATGAGGAAAAGGGAATTGCAAAGGCAATAATCAGTAAGGCTTCGCCGACCCGCGGATCGGTGAAAAGTTGTTTTCCGAGCACTGGTGTAAAAAGCAATAATAGAATCGCAATTACAATGGAAACCGATAATACAATCCGAAAAGCCCAATTCCGGATCGAGTTTATTTTGTTGAATTCACGGACCGCTAGATATTCAGAGACCCATTTGGTTAACGCCAGCGGCAGACCGAGAGTAGCCACACCACTGAGCAAGCGGTAAACCGGATAAACCATTTGTAAAATACCCAAACCCTCGGCTCCGATCCTCCCGGCCAGCCAGATCCGGTAAATCGTACCCGCTAATTGGATGATTAATCCCGAACCTACTAAATAAAAAAAATTACGCAGATTAGGCCGCTGTTTCACCTTGGACTCCCTCCGTATTAGGATTTTATGGGAGGGAATGATTTTATATGCTATAAAATCAAAGTTTGAAGGTTGAAGTTTATAGGTTCAATTTGACCAAATTTTCCTCTTGTTCATCTCCGGTCATTTTGATAATGGTGTCGGTTTAATCCAAAGGTGAAAATAATAGTAGCCATTTTTTCATCGTTTGGATATAATAATATTGAATATTAAATTAGTCGGAGGACGATTATGAAATATATTCACCGGAATGTCGAAGCGGTTGTGAAAAAGGCCGCTAACATGTTTCCCGTTGTTTTAATAACCGGGGCAAGGCAAGTTGGAAAGACAACCTTGCTCAAACACATTACCACAGGGATTTCATATTTAACACTGGACGACCCGATACTGCTCCAAAGCGCAATCGAGGAAGCGGGTAGTTTTTTTAAAACCACACTGCCGCCTGTGATCATCGATGAAATACAAT
>JBJKPO010000395.1:0-2940 GCA_046706235.1 Bacillota bacterium
ACCCCAACCGGCCGGCCAAATACCGGTTTAAACCGTTTTCGGCATTATCAATATTAGTATGGGCGGCAATTAAAAATAAATCGTTTTTAATGAGGCTACTCAGGTAATTTCCCGGCGCCTCCTCCGGATCAATTTTAAAGACCGGTTTAAATAATAACGGGTGATGGACGATAAAACCATCCACCTTCAGCTTCAAACCTTCTTCAAGAATATCGCGATTTAATTCCACCGCCGCCAATATCCGCCGCGCCTCCCGGCTGGGGCTGCCTATTTGCAATCCCACATGATCCCAACTTTCGGCCAAATCCCAGGGCGCCAATGTATTGACAGCTTCTAAAATTTGCTTCGCCAACACCAAACCATACCACCTTGTCAGTTGACAGTTATCAATTTATTTGATTTTACACTTCTCATTTTCCGGCTTTGAATAAAGTTATATCAATTTTAGTATCGAGGTTATTTTCAATAATCGTCATTTTATGCCGTATTTTATCATGATTGACCACTCAAGTAATCCTCCTTCAGGCCTTCATCCCATTCTTTAAAAAATTCCCGGTAATGATATTCCCGATCATGGTACTGTTTGAAAATTTTTTCAAGGAAATCGGAGGTCAGTTCAGAGTTGGCTTCATAGATCAATTGACCGGTGGATATAATCGTATATTTCATTCGTAGCGGCGCCTTATTCAGATTGGTGAGGTCGATTTCTTCAAAACGGATTAATTTTGATAATTGGGCCTGGAAAGCCATCTCTTCCCAAAGGTCGAGATCCTTTTTAAATAAAACCGCCAGATCCAGATCGCTTTTCGCATGCGCGGTCCCGTCGCTGTATGAACCAAAAAGATAGGCCACCAGAGAGTTGTCTTTTTTTTGAAAATATTCCACCAGCAAAGGAAGTATGGATTTTAAATTGAGCATTATGCACCGTCGGAAGTTTGATTTTTATTTTGATTATAACACATTGTACGGCATTATGGAAAAATTATCCCAAATAGCTCATTTAGAAATAAACTTGCCCTAGAGCATAATTAAAACTCCAGCAGCAAAAAACACAATAAAAAAAGCGGGTTTTACCCACATTTTTTAAAATCATTTTATATTGGTGGGCCCACTCGGATTTGAACCAAGGACCGATCGGTTATGAGCCGACTGCTCTACCGCTGAGCTATGGGCCCAAAGATTGCGCTTATACGCGCGGCAAAGAATATTATACACTGTTTCCCTGAAAACATCAACCCTCAACTATCAATAAGCATCTAAAAAATCTCAATCCAAAAAATCCTTCAGTTTTTTGCTACGGCTTGGGTGTCTTAATTTACGCAACGCTTTGGCCTCAATCTGCCGGATCCGTTCCCGGGTAACATTAAAGATTTGGCCGACTTCTTCCAGGGTGCGGGCCCGTCCATCATCAAGCCCGAAACGGAGCCGTAACACCTTCTCTTCCCGTGGTGTCAATGTGTTTAATACATCTTCCAATTGTTCCTTAAGCAACCGGAATGAAGCGGCTTCCGCAGGCGCCGGCGCATCCTGATCCTCAATAAAGTCACCCAAATGGCTATCTTCTTCTTCACCAATCGGGGTCTCAAGCGAAACCGGTTCCTGGGCGATTTTTATGATTTCCCTTACCCGTTCCGGGCTCATTTCCATTTCTTCGGCGAACTCTTCGGCGGAAGGTTCCCGTCCTAGTGTTTGTAATAGTTGGCGGGATACCCTGATCAATTTGTTGATGGTCTCCACCATATGGACCGGAATTCGAATCGTCCTGGCCTGATCGGCAATAGCCCTGGTAATTGCCTGCCGGATCCACCAGGTTGCATAGGTGCTGAATTTGTAACCCTTACGATAGTCAAACTTTTCAACGGCCTTGATTAACCCCAAATTACCTTCCTGGATTAAGTCCAAAAAAAGCATTCCCCGGCCGACATAACGTTTGGCGATACTTACCACCAAACGCAGATTCGCCTCGGCTAGCCGCCGCTTCGAGTATTCATCTCCCGCTTCAACCTGGCGGGCCAGATCAATTTCCTCGGATGCCGAAAGAAGCGGAACCCGGCCAATTTCCTTGAGATACATCCGCACCGGGTCATCCAACGCAATTCCTTCCGGCACAGTGAGATCGATTTCAACCTCTTCGGTTTCAACCTGGAAACCATCCTGTTCATCGATAGCTTCTTCACTGGTGTCCGGTAAAATTTCGATTCCATTACTGGTTAAGGCTTCGTAAACCTCATCAATTTGCTCCGGACTAAGATCGACTTGTTCCAAAGTATCCATGATTTCCCGATATGAAATAATTCCCTTACGCTTGCCTTTTGCAATTAATTCCCTTATACCTTCAATATTTGGCAAGGCCTTCTCTTTACTCAAAGTCCGTTTACCATCCTTCCCGGGGGAGGAATCCCTGCTATTAATAAATATGATATTAAAAAAACCGTTATTTTTTTAAAGCGTTATCAAGAATACCGTATTAATTATATTCCGGACCAAAAACCGGGATATTCTTTTTGCAGCCTGCGTTTTAATTCGGTAAACCGTTTAATCTTTTCATTAAGTTCTTCATTGGAAAGAGGGTTCCCGAATTCATCCACTCCGGAATTGATCTGACTGGTTAAATTTTGAATCGACTCTTCAAGCCTTAGCTTTTTAAGCCGGTGTAAACTGCCCGAAAGGTCGGATTGATGTTCTTTGATTTTTCGTTCGGCAATCAAAGACGCGGCTACCTCACGAAATGAACCGTTTAAGATCTCTAAAACTGCTTCGGCATCCTTAACATCGCTTTTTATCCGGCAGAGTTCCGTGAATAAATCCTGCCAAATCTTAAAACGAAACTCATCGGTTATTAATTCTTCTTTAATTCGCTCAATTTTTCCATATTCCTGCAAAGCAGACTGTAAAAGTTCCTTTTCGGCTTCAAAAATAGCTCGATTTAAAGGGGAAAAC
>JBJKPO010000396.1:0-6873 GCA_046706235.1 Bacillota bacterium
CAACCAACTAATCTTTTGTACCTTAAATCCGTTACAACATAATTTTAAATTAAAACTTGGTTTTAAAATATTGATTATCCGGCCGGAAATTTCAAGTGGAGATTCATTCCAAAACCCCTTGAAACTATCAATCGTTACATTATTATTAATAATAGTAATTCGGCTTGAAATCGACTCGATCCGTTCCGTGTTTTGAATCGTAACATTTATTTTATCGACATTTATTTTGCCATTGACGCAAGGTTCCGGAAGCGTCCCGGTTATTCTCAGTTTTAAACCGGCTTGACCCGTTACTTGACAATCGTCCCCTTTAACAACTAGCGGGAACCACTCCGCAAGATTAACTCGAACGGCGGTTATCTCAGCCTTCAACTTCTGATTGTGAAGATCAATCATTCCCGCAATACCGGCCGAAGCTTGGCCGCAGCATAGTTCGGCCTTGTTAATTTTTACTAAATCGGGCGTGATTTCGCCCGCAAGATATTTAATTTTTAACACATGAGGGAACCGCGGCAAGGAAATATTCGCATTGCATATTATGGTATTAATCCGATCGATTCCAAAACCCTTTTTAGTAAAGGAAAAGTATACCTGAAGATTAACGGAGCCTGATCCGACTTGATAAGTGAATATCCGGGGAACAAAACGGTTTATTACGGCCAGGGAACCATTTTTAACCGTAATACTTCCTTGTCCGGCCAATTTGTCGGTACGTAACTTCCCTTGGCTTGTCCAGCTCACTTCATTACCGATACGGCTGATTCCTCGCAAACGCCAACTTATCGCCGGATATTCGGTAAGATTTATTAATCCGTCGACACTTTTTAATACATAATCTCCATATTGGTAATCCCGGATCGAAACTTGTCCTTTTTTAAGTTGAACCAGGCCCGCCAATAATAACCGGTGTTTTTTACCTTTAAATAGACACTGCAAATTCCAAGTACCATCCGGATAACGTTCAATCCACAATTGCGAGCTTTCGAGATCGACTTTACGGAGGCACGCCTCGGGATTTCGAAATTTGGTAATTAAAATAAACGGATTCAACCGGATCCGGAGCTTTTCAGCCCGAATTATTATCCGGCCGTTTTGGCGTTCCCGCAAGACAACTTGGGTCCCGATCAAACTATCCCAGGTTTCCCAATGGATATTCCCAATCCGGATCGTTAAACCGCTATCCGTTAATCCTTTCTGCAATCCGGCTTGAAGTTCGCGGGTCAGAAATTTATCCGTCAACAATAAGGAAGGCAGTATAAACAATACAATCATTATACTGAAAATGATCATTATAATAATTGAAACGGGCCTTTTGAAAATACTCCGTTGATTCCGCATTGCCGTCTTCATATACTCACCTGTTATCAGCGCAAGCCTTCCGCGTTTTGCTATTTTGCAACATCCAGTGATAATTGCGCTTCACCGGATAAAAAGTATTTAGTAGGAGTTTTCAGCTTTACCGGTTTAAAGCTATTCTCCGATGTACTTGTCTCCGGCTTTTCGGAGTCCGCGGGAACATATTCTAAAACTAGTTCGTTATTCTTGGAAGAATCGGAGAATTTAGTTAGAAGCGCATTTAACGAATCAACATTCTGATATTCGTTTTTAATTTCATCTTTTTTGGAGTTGTCGTTTTCTTCCGGCAAGTCTTTGGCGCCGCTTTGGGCAACCAGGGTTAATTTATCGGCTGCAAGGCCTTCCGGCAATTTGATACTGAAAGGTATCGATAGATCGGTACCGCGATATGTATGAATAATAGCTCGGACCGTCAATGTATCTCCCGGCTTTATCTTTGTAGATTCGCAAGTAAGTTTGGTAATTCTAGCCGTTGTTTGCCGGCTATCAACCTCAACATTAACTTGGACCGACTTTAGCCGTACCACTGAATATTCGTTGGATGCCAGAAGATCCAATGCTTCTTTGAGCTCGTTTAAACAATTAACGGCAATATCCTTACCGTAATACATATTTTGCCTGGAAATCAATGTTTGATCCCGATCCGAAATTTTAAACCCGATAATTGCCGTTCCTCCTCCTACGCGATCAATCGTCTGATCGATGCTGTCGGTAACCCCTGATACTATCAAATCACGGTATATTTGTTCATTATTGATAACATCAAAACTGCGGATATCGGATTTATTTCGTTCGATGTCCTTTACGTATACCTTTACGGAAATTAAATCCGGTATTTCACCGAGTTTTCCGAGGATCCCGGCTTGCCTGTCCTGAGTAACGCGGCCGATTAAATTAACCGGTACGCCCAACTTAAAAGACATTACCGGGCTTTTTACCGTACGCAAAATATAAGCGCTAAACGTTAAATAGTCCACTGAGCCTTTATTGGTAAAAGCGTGTCCAAAAGCTAAAAACCGCTGATTATCAACCAGGGTAACCGTACCTAAAGCCGATACTTGGTAATCGCCCATAACCATTTGAATGCTGACGGCGCTTCCCGGCCGTAGATTCGTTTGAATAATATTACTGGTTTTCATTCCGGCACCCGGCATATACACGGCGGTTAAACCATAATTTTGTAATGAATGTTTCATCAATTCATATCCCCGCCGGTTCATTCCGGAGATCAGCACCGGAGTATTCACGGAAACCCTGTGATTAAAGCCGAACACGCTTACGGCTTGTCCGATGTCGTCCATTAAACGAAGCATCGTTTCGATAGGGGTAATCAAGGCTAACGACGGATCGCCGTTTTCAAAACCATAACTAACGGCACCCACCAGTTTCCCATGAATATAAACAGGGCTGCCGCTCATTCCGGCCGATATTCCGCCGTTTTCTTCCAAACGTTTTCCACTGAGTTTCACTAAAATTAATTGATCCGGTTTATGACCATTCTGGACCATTCCCACAATTTTAACACCGAATTTTTCTATTTTAACTCCCTCAAAAATGGTATATCCATATCCGGTCATTCCGGGTTTTAGTTGTTCAATGGGAAAAAACTTCATATTACTTTGGGTTTGCGGAGAAAGTAACATCGACCAAAAAAGTAATAAACAAACACTTGTTAGTAATAAACGCAATTTAACCGAATGATTCACAAGACCACTTCCTAAATATTCGTTATCACAACTCTACTAAAAGCGTTGTGAAAAACCTAATTTTCAACGGAACACAACGCTTTTCATGAAGAACTGTGATATTCATTAGCGATTAAACTTGGTTTATCACAGTTCTACTAATTTACAGTATCTAGAAGTATATTTATTCGCTTATTCTAATATTAAATCCTGCCCTTTTTGATCTGATTCCACCGGAATAGTCAGTAAATTTTCACCAAAATCTCTTCAGCGTTTCGTGGTGAAGCGAGTCTAATAATTTGATCCGGTTCGATTCTTCGTTTAGAATCCGTTCTAAACGATCAATATAAGTGCCTGGCGGCCATTCAGTGCGATTGTAATAATATCTGGCCGCCAGGCGGTAAAAGCTCCATGGGCAAGTAAGAAAGGCTATCAATACTTTATACTCGGTCTCGCTAATTGAAAAGAATTTTTGGTATTCGGACAAAACTCGATGAAACCAACTAAAGCCCCATTTCATGAAACGTCCGGTTTTTACCAATACCGTTCCCAAATCGATAACCGGCGGCTCCCGACGAAAATCGCAACACCTAAGACATATAGTCTCATTGTTTACGGAGATCCGTAAATTATCACGAACCAGACGGCTGATTATCAGATCTTTGGAGGTAATATTCGCCAATAAATTTTGATAATCCGATTCAATCAGTAATTTAAAGGCCTGTTTCACCTGGTAAACGGCCTCGGAATAATACCTCAAGAACAATTTATCAAAACTAGTCGGTTTTAAACGGAATTTCGCCAAATAGGCGAAGGAATTCAAGGATTCGATAATTGCCGGGAGTTTCTGTAATAAATTGATGCTTTCTTTCCGTTCCGGAATAATCCAACTCCCACCTGTTTCATTTAAGGCCCTGCGAAAATTAAGCAATAAACCCACCAACGATATGACATCATCAATGCTACTAAAGAAAATACGGCGTAACTTCGGCCAATCGGTAATATAAAACCAGCGTCTTCCATCCAGTTGGCCGTAAGTTCGATCATCATTAAGCGGCACCGGATATAAAAAGTTTGGAAGGCCATTCCTCTCCAGGATTGTTAATAATAAGTTTTGGCTTGCTAAAACTGCTTCTTGACCACGATAGATCCATAGTGCCAAACTCCTATTAACTGTTTCCAAAATAAGGAAGTCTGGGGCAACCACCAGGAGACCGGTTGGTTTATCCGGAATTAAAGTCAATATTTGACGATTGATTTCCATTTTATTTAAGGTTTGATAAATATAGTAATCGTAATTATCGTTCAAACACGTTCACTCTCTTTGGCATTTTTAGGAAAATTAGCCCAACGAATTATTTTATCCTGGTTTTTGCCGGGTTCGAAAACCGGATCCGGTTGTAACGCTCCGGTATTACTCTCGGGATGATCCTCCTCTATTTTGAGTTCAGTCACATTACCGTTTTCTACCTCCGCTTGATTCTCAACATCTTGATTTTCAACATTATATTGATCTTCTGGTTCTCTCTCCGGTTTGAGGATTGTTATGGTTGAACCTTTAAGCACATTGCCGTCCCTGCCTCCCACAATCCGATCCCTAGGATGAGTTTGATCGAAATAGGTCAATTTTTCCATGACATCCGCAGGCAACTTGGCCTCGTTCCGGATTTTAATTATCGAATCGGAAGATCCGCCAAAATCGCCCCAGGTTTCAACAGGCGATAAATTCATTGAGAGCCTTCGCAAACCGGAATTGTTACCCAAATCATTCCCGGCCCAGCGTTTTTGGGTCCCCAGTTCCCGCCAGAGCTTGCCAAGACATCGTTCTTTCCGCGCCAATTCTCGTGTCGCCTCCTTTAAAGACTTGCGATCCAGTTCGCTCTTTCGTAGCTTTTCCAGGGTATTAATCATTTTTTCCGGATACTGTAACAAAATCCGGAGCCCGATATATTCCTCGGGCCAAAAAGGTTGTACCCGGGAATACTCGCTGATTAAAAAAAGAATCCACTCTGGTTCCCAGTCTGCGACATCCGTAATCAAACTCGTTAAATCAAGTATCCGGGGTTGAAATGCCATATGTTCCCAATTTAATAAAAAATAGTCATCATTTAGCCAAATAACATTTTCGGCACTTAAAGCGCCATGACCGAGAACACCGGTATGTCGCTGATGCTCTAACAAACAATTCATTCCGGAATTTTGCCAATTTCGTAAGTTTTCCCGCAATCGCGTAATTGTCTCCTTACGAAGCTCATTTACTTCTCCGCGGACTTTTTCCGGAAAGTCATCAATTTTTAGTTTATCCAGTCTTTCGATATCGCTTTCCCATTCGATATCAATATTACTCCATCGATCGCGTCCGGTATCAATCCCCCTGATTTCTATATAATCTTTCCCGCAACGGTAAAAATCGGCCATTACTTCCGCAACCCTTTGTATCGAAGCCGGATCGGCCGGCCGAAATAATTCTCCATCCCTGATCCAAGGTTGAATTATATAATAAGAATCGTTCTCTTCCCATGTGATTGTTTTTTGCCATGGCATTGCCCAATTTCTAAAGGCGCGTTCCTCTAAATACTCTAAAATATTATGAATCCAATCTATTTCCGCTTTATTGTATTTATTAAAACCCAAGCGAAACCATCCTTCAGTGGTATAAAAATAGGCCGCGTCCGGTTCCACTACAAAACGGCGCGGTTTTAGACCGGTTCGCTGCAGAAGTGGACTCCATTTTTGAAACTCCATTTTAAGAATTTCAAATTTAGTGATTGATTTATCCTGGTGGTTATCATGTTCCATTAAACTTGCACCTCCGGGAGATCATCATATTATATTCTATAGTTCCATGGTAATTTCCGAAATCCAAATCCCCAATATTTTCAAAGAACCATCTTTTAAATCCCGTCATAAAATATCCTATGCTAAAGTCCAGATTTAATGATATTCAAGCTATCTTCCCTCTGAAAATAAGATTGACTGTCCGCAACTCATCCTCCGTGAAATTTACCGGAGAGTGATTTAACCCGTTAACTATTTTTAGAAATACACAGGGAGGCCGCAACTTGGAGATCCGCAGTAGAGCACCGCTACGTATCAGTTTTGCCGGAGGAGGAACCGATATTGAGCCTTATCTCTCAGAAAAGGGCGGCGTGGTACTTAGCTCAACAATTAATAAATACTGTTATGGAACTCTAATCCCCCGGACTGACCAGGAGATCCAAATTGAATCCCTCGATATTGATATTCTAACGAAATTTATTGCCTCTCAAAAACTTGATTTCAACGGTCAATTGGATCTGGTGAAAGCCGTATTACGAAAATTTGAAGGATGGAAACAGGGTTTTTCTTTATTTTTGCATAGCGATGCTCCACCGGGCAGTGGATTAGGTTCATCATCCACGATGGTAGTAAGCTTGCTAGGACTTTTCCGGCAATGGTTGAATCTCACCTGGAGCAATTATGAGATGGCCAAATTGGCCTATGAGATTGAACGGCGCGATCTGGGAATTCAAGGTGGAAAACAAGACCAATATGCGGCGGTTTTTGGAGGATTCAATTTTATTGAATTTTACCATGATGGTACCATTGTCAACCCGTTAAGGATATCTCCGGCAATCATCAACGAATTGGAATACCACTTGTTACTTTGTTACACCGGAAGGACCCGGCTCTCCGCCAATATAATCGCCACTCAGGTGGATGGTTATTTGAAAAAAAACGAGAGTTCACTTCAAGCGCTTGATCAATTAAAAGAAATCACGATTGAGGTAAAAAATGCCTTGCTGCAAGGCCGGCTGAATCTATTCGGGGAATTGCTTCATCAGGCCTGGAT
>JBJKPO010000397.1:0-6744 GCA_046706235.1 Bacillota bacterium
CCCCAGGTAACCAGTCCGTTTAACGCTCCGATTAAGGGAAAAAACTTTAGGGATTTAGCTAAATCATCCGGTTTAAATTCGCGCGGGCCGACCGGTAAAACAGTTAAAAAACCGGCCGCTATTCGAAGCTGTTTTAAAAGCGACATTGCTTCCTTTCTCTTCGAAGTTATTTTTATAGTCCCTATGACTTACCGTTTGGAAGAAATTCCGGCCGATTCGAATGTAGCCATCTCTTTAAGTAATTTAATCGACGCTTCCATGATCGGAAATGTTAAGACAGCGCCCGTACCTTCCCCCAACCTCATTTCCAATTCCAGGACCGGTTTTAAGTTTAAAATCCGCAATAATTTACAGTGGGCCATTTCAGCCGAACAATGAGACGCAAATGCGAAATTGAGGCATTCGGGGGCGATTCGGCTTGCCACTAAAGCGGCGGTTGAACTAATGAAACCGTCTATGACGATTGGGATCCGGTTGGCCGCCGCTCCCAGGATTAATCCCGTTAAAGCCGCGATTTCCAAGCCGCCCACTTTAGCCAAGACATCCAATGGGTCGCCGGGATCGGGATGATTTATGGTTAATGCTTTTTGAATGATATCTTGTTTGTGCCGTACCGCTTGATCATTCAAACCGGTTCCCCGGCCGGTAACTTCCGATACCGGTAATTCGAGTAATGAAGCCATGATTGCGCTGGAGGAAGTCGTATTTCCAATTCCCATTTCTCCGGTGGCCAGCATGGAAAAACCCGAAGCCGTCAAAGCAACTGCCGTTTCAATTCCTACCCTTAAAGCCCGGATGGCCTCATCCCGCGACATAGCCGGGCCAACCGCCATATTTCCTGTTCCCGGCCTAACCCGACGCGAGAGTACTTTGGGGTGATTTAGCGGCGTTATAATCCCTACATCAAGCACTACTATCTCGGCTCCGGTATGCCGGGCCAGGACATTAACGGCCGCCCCCCCGCTCGTAAAATTCAATACCATTTGGGCAGTCACTTCGCTTGGATATGCGCTTACTCCTTCAGCGGTCACGCCGTGATCCGCCGCCATAATCACCACGGACTTTTTAACGATTTCCGGGAACTTGCAACCGTAAATTCCTCCTAAACGCACCGCAATATCTTCGAGAATTCCCAAACTGCCCGGTGGCTTGGTCAAGTTGGCATGGTAGCGGCGGATTTCTTTCATGATTTTCGCATCTAACTTTCCAATCATCGCCACTGTCCTGTTTAGTATGTCCGTAATAGTGACCTCCTTGTTTTGTATCTACTCCGGCAGTTTTGTATCCATCTATTTATCAATATCCTTTATCATCGCTAGCTAGTTAATACTCAATTCCTTCCCTGGCTTGAAATCCTTTTTGATATGGATGTTTCTTCATTTTCATTTCAGTAATCAAATCGGAAATTTCCAAAACAGCCGCCGGCATATTAGTACCGGTCAGAACCAACTCAAGGCCGGACGGTTTTTGTTTCAACACCGCCAATACCTTCGCCGGATCAAGCAACTTTAAATTAAGGGTGTGACTCAATTCATCAATGACGATCAGATCGTTATTTTCTTCAAGAATAGCTTTCGAAATCTTTTCCCAGCCGGAGACGGCCTGTTGGATCTCGGCTTGGGAAGGCGAACGATTGATAATAAATTGGCCTGATCCCAGCGGATAAACTGGTAGGGGAGGTTTCAACGTCCTAAACGTCCGTCCTTCCCCGGAAACTCCCGGCGCTTTTAAAAATTGAAATATTTTAACTTTCAAGCCACTGCCCCAGGCTCTTACCGCCAGTCCCATTGCGGCAGTAGTCTTTCCTTTACCGTCACCCGTATACACTTGAATAATTCCGGTCATCATCGCGCACCTCGATATATCGGCTAATTCTCCCATAATCCAAACCAGAGAAAACCATTGGGAGGATCGATTTTGGATATTACAAACCGGCGGTCGTCATATTCGCTGGTAACCACATAACCGACTTCAAACGGAAATTCACCACGGTAAAAATCTTTTTTTAAACGCATTTTCAATCCGTAATCATCTTTTTCGATAAACTCGAAATTACTGAGATAACTCAAAGATTTATAAAGCTTGATATCAATCTTGTGATCGGTTCCGTCCGGGCCGCCGCCGAAGGGGACCATCGATTGAATTTTATCGGATTCCGGCGTTTAAATCACCTTCTTAATATTCCTTTTTATTATACCAGTTACTTTCGTTTAAAACCAGCACCTATCCAGGAAATCCTTTAAAACAACAAAGCCGAATATTTATGGATACTTCGGCCTTGTTGCGCAAACCTTATTAAAAAGAGTATGAAAAGACTTTAACTCTAAAACTACCGGCAACAAATAATACGACTTAATGAATTTATTTTAGGGAAAATGTCCACTTTCGTTACAACATCCAATTGAGTCCATTCCGATACTTTGACCAGTATATGAGCTACCACTTTTTGCATCAAAGTACCGCGGTGGTGACATGTGGCCGGGGTTAAAACAAAATCGGTATCAATATCAATGAGATGGTTTTGAACATCGGTGAACGGAGTCCGTTCCACTCCGGGGATATCGACCGTCAACATGAAAGGAATATCTTCGGAGATATGACGGACTACACCCTCGGGATCCACGTAAAAGATCTGTTTGTGAATCGTACCCTGTTTTACCACTTTATCTTTAAAAACATGATCGATTACATCTCTAATTTCGGCATTAATCCGGTCAATTTTTACGGCATTGATTTCAATTGCCCCTTCCACCACGACTTGGCCGATGGTTTCTCCGATAACTTTCAATACTTTAATCCGTTCCATAGTAGTCCGGACCTGCTGACTGGAATTGATCGCGGTATGACAAAAACAACTCATAGTAATCCTCCTTTGTGAATTGGATATTATATTATACAAATAACGATTTGGTTTGGTAATCAGCAAAAAGAACATTTTATCGATTAATATTTTTTCGCCATCAAACGATTATGCCGTTCAATAAAACCTTATCAAAACTTGAAACGAAATTTAGTGAATTTCGTTAAAAAAAGATTGAACCCAATTACGGATGGCTGTGACATTGTTATATTGTTTTTTATTACGTTATTCTTAATTTTTATTGAGAATCGCCCTATAAATTGATATAATTTATGGTGATTTCTAAGAGGTAGGAGGGATTGCTTTGATTGAAGTCGTGAATTTAACCAAAATGTATGGCCAACACCTCGCCGTCGATCAGTTAAATTTTGCCGTTAACCGGGGTGAAATATTGGGATTTTTAGGTCCCAACGGAGCAGGTAAAACTACGACCATGAATATCATCACCGGTTATATTTCCGCAACTTCAGGATATGTGAAACTTGATGGGCGAGATATTCTTGAGGATCCAACCGGTATTAAAGCCAAGATTGGCTATCTACCTGAAAATCCACCAATTTATATGGACATGACAGTCAAAGAATACTTGCGGTTTGTCGGTGACATCAAAAAGGTCCCAGTTAAAACCAAACAGGAGAACCTGGACCAAATCGTGGAATTAGTTCAAATTAAGGAAGTATGGCCGCGATTAATTAAAAATTTATCCAAAGGTTATAAACAAAGAGTTGGACTTGCTCAAGCATTAATCGGCAATCCTCAAATTTTAATTTTGGATGAACCCACCATCGGGCTTGATCCCAAACAAATCATTGAAATGCGCAACTTAATCAAAACACTGGGGAAAGAACATACCATTATCCTTAGTTCCCATATATTATCCGAAGTGAGCGCAATTTGCGAGCGAGTTTTAATTATTAATAAAGGGAAAATCGTGGCCAGCGATTCCCCGGAAAATCTATCCCGCAGTCTGGCTGCTTCCAGCAAATTAGCGCTTCGAATCGCCGGATCCGAAGAGACGGTAACCGGAATTATTCAAAAAGTACTTGGGGTTAAAAGCGTTGAAATGCTTGGTACACGCGAACCAGAGTCCATCGATGTCCTGGTCGAGGCCGAGAAGGATACTGATATTCGCAAGTCTCTATTTTTAACCTTTAGTAAAGCCGATTGCCCGATTTTGATGATGCGTTCCCTGGATCTAACCTTGGAAGACATATTCCTCCAAGTAACCACCAAAGGAACCGATACGGATGAAACCCCACAGTTGGAGGTGTCCTGATATGATTGCAATCTTTAAAAAAGAATTGAAAGCCTATTTCTCAACTCCCGCGGGATATATTTTCATGGGCTTTTTTCTCTTAATGACCGGTTTTTTCTTTGTCGAAATCAATCTCCTTCCCGGAAATCCCGATTATAACAACTTACTCGGGAACAATTCCTTTCTATTTATGCTAGTGGTTCCGATTTTGACCATGCGTTTAATTTCCGAAGAATCCAAACAAAAAACCGACCAATTGTTATTAACCAGTCCGCTAAAGATCATCGAGATTGTTTGTGGAAAGTATCTGGCGGCTTTAGCTATCTTTTTGATTACATTGCTGGTAACCTGTATCTATCCTTTTATGCTCGGTTTTGGAGGTTTTGTCGCCGTTGTCCAGACTATCGGAGGATACCTGGGTTCCTTCCTTTTAGGGGCCTGTTTTATCGCAATTGGTTTATTTATTTCCGCGCTGACTGAAAATCAGATTGTCGCCGCGGTTGTAACTTTTAGCGCGTTACTGTTTATCTGGGTATTGGATGCCATTCGACAAGTGGTACCGAATAGTATTACTTCCGGTATTATTTTCTCTGTTTTAATCGTCATTGGGATATGTTTATTTGTGTATATTACCACCAAACATAACCTTATTACCATTACAGCCGTCTTTATCGGATTGGGTATTATCGCCTTGGTTTATTTTACGGACAAAACCCTTTATCAAGGAATTATTCAAAAGTGTTTGGAGTGGTTTTTCTTATTGAAACGTTATGATAGTTTTATGAAGGGTAATCTCAGCCTCAGTTCATTGGTTTATTATCCTTCATTTGCATTTGCCTTCGTATTTTTAACCATTCAAAAAATTGAAAGACGTCGTTTTAGTTAAGGAGGAATCCGGTGTGAATATGTCAAACTTTCGCCAAACTTTTAAAAATCCCCGGTTTAAATACGGCAGTTATGCCACTGTAGTGTTAATTGTAGTGTTAGCGGTTTTAATTCTTGTAAATTTATTGGCTGACCAGCTCCCGCTTAAGTGGGACTTGTCCAGGAATCAAATTTATACTCTGTCCAAGGATACCTATTCAATTTTAGATAAGCTAAAAGAACCGGTTACCTTGTATGTCCTTTATTCAGCGGGCAAAGAAAACACCGATATAACTGATATTTTAAAAAGATATCATGATCATACCGGTAAAATTCAGTTGAAATTTATCGATCCCAACAAGAATCCCGGATTTTTAACGCAATATGCCAAAGATATTAAAACTATATCCGAAGGTAGTATCATCGTCTCTTCCGGTAAAAAATACAAAATTATTGCTTCAAGCGATTTGGCGACTTATGACAGCAGTAACCCTTACCAGCCGCCTCAAGCCGTCTCATTAGTTTTGGAACAACGGGTAACCGGGGCCATTATTTATGTTAGTTCGGCCAATAATCCGGTTTTATACACATTGCAAGGCCATAATGAAGCGCCTTTACCGGCGGAAGTCACCAAACAATTGGAGAACCAAAACTATACCATCAAGGAGTTATCGCTCTTTACCAATCCGATACCCAAAGATTGCGGGATTTTAATGCTGGTCTCACCCAAACAAGATTTAACAACCAATGAAACCGATAAAATTCGTCAATTTTTAACTAATAACGGCCGGGCAATCTTCTTGATGGACTTGATAGGAACCGACTTTCCCAACTTTCAAAGTTTATTTACAAGTTTCGGCGTTTCCTTGCAGAAAGCATTGGTTATCGAGACCGATTCATCTTTATATACTAGTAATAATCCTATTTATTTATTGCCGAAGCTGTTTGACCATCAGATTACCGAATCGATTAAATCCGATAAAATTCCAGTGCTGATTCCAATGGCTCAGGGGATAAAAATTTTGAGTATCAAGAAAAGCACTACCACCATTGAGCCATTAATGGCAACCTCCAATAAAGCCTGGGGTAAAACTAATTTAAACGATACCTACTGGATTAAAAAAACCGGAGATTTATCAGGACCTTTTAATCTGGCTGTCGCCATTACCGATAAATCGCCGGACCAGGATCGAGACGCCAGAATCGTGGTGATCGGCAATAGTATTTTTTTAAGTCCGAATTTTGTTTCCCAACTCCCGGGAAATCTTAATTTATTGACTAATAGCATCAATTGGCTTCAAAACCGCAAGGATAATTTGTCGATTACTCCTAAAAGTTTACTGATCCGCCATCTTAATTTTACCGGGTTGCAATTTAACCTTTTTGCCATTATATCAGTAATCATTATGCCGTTGATAGTATTTGCGGCTGGTCTTACCGTTTGGTTAAGGAGGCGGCATTTATGAGCAAGACCAAAAATATGCTGATCTTACTGGTGTTATTAGCGGTGCTGACCGGTTTTTATATTTATCTGAAATACCGGCCTTTAACCGGTAATACCACCGGTAATGTAACACCGGTACCCGAAACTATCAGCCTATTAAAAATTGAGACTAAAACGATTTCTGAAATTGTATTAAACACCCGGAAAGGGACCATTACTCTGGATAAAAACGGAGAATCATGGACACTCCGGGAACAGCCTTCTTTTTCATTAAATACGAGTAAAATTTCTGAAATAACCTATAGTCTTAACGATCTTACC
>JBJKPO010000398.1:0-1273 GCA_046706235.1 Bacillota bacterium
CTTAAGAAAGAATATTCATTCCGGGTCATCATAACCATTGTTTCAATTTCCGGGTTCATACGTTTATTGTTTCATGCCATTTGAAACTCGATTTCAACATCGGAAATCGCCCTTAATCCTTTAATAATTAAATTACCTTTGATCTTACGAACAAAATCCACCAATAAACCATTAAAAGCACATACCTGAACGTTGGAAAGATGATTTACCGCCGATTTAATCAAATCAACCCGTTCTTCAATACTAAAAATAGGCCTTTTTTGGGGATTTTGAAGCACGCCCACAACCACTTCGGGAAATAATTGGGAAGCGCGTTCAATAATATCCACATGACCATTGGTAATCGGATCGAAACTACCGGGACAGATTGCTTTTACATATTTAGGTGTCATATTGTAACCCTACCTGTTTTTTCTGAAAAAACTCAGACTGATGTCGCCGTAATTCCGGTCTAAAAAAATAATCAGTTCCGGATAATCATTGACCAGTTTTCGTTGGTGTTCGATAATTAAAGTCCCATCCTTATTAAGTAAACCATAACGCATGATTTTTTCGATAGTCCCGGGTAACAAACCCGCATCAAACGGTGGATCCAAAAATATCAAGTCGAAACTAAAACCCTGACTTGCCAGAATCTGAATATTACGTTCAACCGGGGAGCATAAAACACGGAATCGTTCATCCGATGCTAAAAATTTTAGATTTTCTTTCAACAACCTGATGCTTAAACGGTTTGAATCGGAAAATACAACCGATTTGGCGCCACGACTAAGCGCTTCAATGCCAATTGCGCCGGTTCCGGCGAATAAATCAAGGAAATCGGCATTAATAATCCTCGCTCCTAGAATATTGAACAACGCTTCCTTAACCCGGTCGGCGGTGGGCCGTAACCCCGAATGATCAGGCCCTTTTAAAACCCGCCCTTTATATTTGCCGGCAATAACTCTCATCCGTATTCCATTGAAACGCTGCCGGAATCGATTACATGGATTTGATATTTATTGTTGAGCATTTCAGCGGCTATATGCGCCGGATTAATTAGACCGTTTAATGATCCGGATGCGTGGATGGAGATAATTGTATCCGCTGGGGAAGCGATTCCCTGGTAAATATCTAAATATTCACCGGAAGCCGGGGCGGAAGTTGTGGAAAAAACCATATCATTCTTCAACCGGTAACAAAATTCGTCACTCCAGATTTCGATACCGTTTTTACGTATTTCATCACTAAAGTAAATATTGATGGGAACAATTTCAATTTCATTCTGTTCGGC
>JBJKPO010000399.1:0-1182 GCA_046706235.1 Bacillota bacterium
CGGCAGCTCCACCTCAAAATATAAAGAACGCAAACCGGAAGTTACCATGGACTCATTAAATTGTTCCCGTAATAATTTCAGCGCCTGTAGACGCCCACCAATTATTTGCTCTAGACTTTCATGATCCTCCGGCAGGGAAAAAATCGATAATACTTTGCCACGTTCGTTACGATAAACCGGGATAGTTTGGTGAAGATAGTTTTCGGATAATGTCTCCAGCTCCAAACCTCCTTGCCCCGCTGTAATTAAATATCCCGCCATGAGCAAATCCTCTATTGAACCCTCGAAAGATATACCCTGGCTGGACGTAATTAACATCTGTCTTTTAAGATCATGCCCAATTTTAATGATTTGTGGATCGGTAACAATCGCGATGATTTGCTCCGGGATTTTCTCTGGAGGCCGGTAAAACCAATTCTCTTTATTAGTACCCAGTCCGATTCCCAATATTTTAACTTCGTCCCGATCAGCTTTTGAGGTTAAAAACTGGATAAAACAATGCTTTTCGGCCCGGACTTCCGTTAAAACTTGATCCAGACCGAAATCGGAAATATTTTTGACATTGAATTCCAAGTCAGCAATCTGTCTTATTTCAACCGGCGCTTGAGTCCCGGTCAGTTCCTTAATCAGAGAGCCGAATTCATACTTGGTAAAAAACGCGATTAATTGTTGCGTATCATATTCCCGGTACCGGCAGCAATCGGCCAGGACCAAAGAAATATCGATATCGGTAATAATGGTCGCCAACCGTTTGCTTAAAATGGCCTGTTCGCGATAGATCTCCAGTAATTCCCGCTCACGGGGCTTCTCTAATTTAGCGAGTTGTTGGTAAATATCCTGCAGTGACCCAAATTGGTGCAAATATTTCAAAGCGGTCTTTTCTCCAATTCCGGGTATACCGGGTATATTATCGGAAGGATCTCCCATTAATCCTTTAAGATCGATAAGCTGGATGGGAGTTAATCCATAACGCGCTTGAATATACGCTTCATCAACCAGATCAACTTCGGAAATTCCCTTTTTGGTATACCGGACTTTGATACCGTTCTCAACCAATTGAAAACTATCCTTATCACCGGTGACAATCTCTACTTCCAGCCCTTTTTTTACGGCTGATGTGGCAAAAGTACCGATTAGGTCATCCGCTTCATAGCCTGGAATTTCATAGATCGGAATTTTTAG
>JBJKPO010000400.1:0-3272 GCA_046706235.1 Bacillota bacterium
GATAAAATCCTCTATTTACTTCGCCAGTAATTCCTCGAAACTTAAAATATACCCGTCCGCGATCCGTTCCATTTCCGGCCTTTCATGAGCCGAAGCCGGGTCATGGACTGCCCAGACCTTCATTCCCGCCTTTTTGGCGCCCCGCACCGCGTGCAGGGAATCCTCATATACCACGCATTCTTCCGGATCAACTTCGAGCTTACACCCGGCGTCTAAAAAAATATCGGGATATTCCTTGCCCTTGCCGATATCGGCGATGGTGACAATCGTTTGAAATAACGGGAGTATTTCATGCCTTCCTAAAGCCGCTTCGACCAACTCCCGGTCGGTCGCCGTGGCGATCCCCATTTTAATTCCGTTTCCGGCAAGTTGGCGCAGATATTCGCGCACTCCCGGTTTTAATTCAATATTTTCGGCATATTCCCGGTAAGCCATGGCATTCCATGTTTTAATAATTTCCGTACCGGAGTCCGGTAAGGCAAACCTGGTGATGTAGTAATCGGCCGACTCGCTGAAACTCAAGTTTTTTAGTTCCAGGCTGAGGTTAACGGGTGGCGTGATGCCCCGCGAAACCAAAAATTCCCGGCAGATTTTACTCCAAACTCCCATCGAATCGATCAATGTCCCATCCAAATCAAAGATAGCCGCTTTCATCGGATTCCCTCCAAATAATATTCCGTTATATTACCGGGTGTAAAATTAACTCCACATAAACGCTCCGAGATTTCCCACAACCGGGCCGCCACATCCGCGCGTTTGGAGTACCGGCCGGATTCAACCGGCTGGCATTCTTTCCAGTATGCCGCGTCTTTGTGAAGAATGTCCGGAGTAACGGTTAAATAAACGATTGTTTGCGATGCCTCCTCCGGCGATACACCCCCCCGGCGCCTGAGATTCCAAAACCAACGCACCAGACCGCCGGTTCTCTTGGTGCCGATCCTGGTATTTACCAAACCCGGATCCACCGCATAAGTTCTCACCTTCGAGTTGGAGGAAAACCTCCGGTTAAATTCATAGGTGAAAAGAACGTTCGCCAATTTGGATTGCTGATAGGCAAACAGGCAATGATAGTGTTGGCGATACATTAAGTCATTCCAATGCATCCGGGCGTAATAATGGGAAGCCGAACTAACGGTAATAACGCGGGCCCGGGGTGATTTGAGCAACAAGGGCATCAGTTCATAAGTCAAACGGAATACCGCCAAATGATTTACCGCAAACTGCAACTCAAAGCCGTCCTCGATGGCCACATACCGGCCGGAAACCGCCGCTGCGTTATTAATCAAAGCATCAAGCCCGCCGCCTTCGCTCTCAATCAATTTCCGGATTGAAGCGCCCAATGCGCACACTTGCCGTTGCGAAGCCAGGTCCGCCGCCAGATAAGTGATTCGGGCCGCCGGAATTTCAACCCGGATACTGGCTTCGGCTTCCGCGCAACTGGACTTGGAACGGCCGATCCCGATTATGTTTATTCCAGCGGCAGCCAAAGCTCGGGCCGACGCCAAACCGATTCCTGATGTCGCTCCCGTAATTACAACCGTTTTTAACAGGTGGGTTGTTTCATTCATATTGATCTCTCCTTGAATAGTATTATATATCATTTTTTTACCGGAAGATAATTGATTTAACCGGAATAAAAAGCGGGATGCCAAGTATAAAACGACATAACCGATTGAAAAAATGTGGTAAATTTAAAAGAGTTTCGGAAGACTTCCTTTAAGGAGGAAAAGCCGTTGCCGGGAAAACAGTTTATTGAAAAACCGAATGTCCTCCAGATATATTGTTTGGGGGTATTTCGAGTGGTGCGGCCCGGAGAATCGGAGATCGTCGGTATTTCCAGTAAGCATAAAATGTGGGCCTTATTCAAATATCTCATCGCCCATAAAGGAACCGCCATTCCAACCGAAGAAATCATCAATTTATTATGGCCGGGAAATAATAATCCCAGTGACACCAAGACTTTACGCACCACTGTTTCCCGCTTGAAATCCCTGCTCGAACCAACGAGTATTATTTATCAAAAGTCATCTTATATTATATATTGCAAGGAATCATGCCTCTTTAATATCCAAGCCGCATATTGGCTGGATATTGATGAATTTGAAAACCTTTGCGCCACGGCTCACCGGCTGGGCAACAATGACCGTAAGGCAGCTATCGATCTTTATTTCGAAGCATTCGAACTATACAAGGGAGACTTTCTGGCGGAAGATCTTGATTCGGAATGGGCGTTGCTTCCCCGTGAATATTACCGGAGACTGTTGATTGAGTCCGCTATTGAAGCCGCCTCATTGTTAATTGAAATCAAGGACTTTTCACGCGGATATCGCCTTTTAAAAAAGGTCGTTAAAATCGATCCTTATGTTGAGGAACTACAAATATTGTTAATGAAAACCTTGCTGGGGCTGAAGAATTTAAAAGCGGCCGCGGAACACTATTCGTATTGCTCAAGTTTACTCTATAAAGAACTCGGAGTAAAACCCTCCGAAGAATGGAAACAGCTTTATAAACAAATTCGGGAGGCCGAAGGCCATACCACCAATAACCTCATTTTGGAAGGCGCTTTGGAACAGGTTATGAAAGGTAACGGACCATTAGTGTGCGAACCCGAATTTTTTTGGACTTGCCTCCTGTTTGAACGGCGACGTATTGCGAGAAACGGCGGTGAATCCAGTTTGGTTATTTTGGAATTGAGTCTTGCCAAGGACCATAAAACCAACATTTATGAAAAAGCGGCCGCCTGCTTGGAATCCGTGATTTACCAAAAATTACGTATTTCAGACATGGTATGTAAACTCGATAACAATCACTTTGCTTTATTGCTGCCGTTTACCGGAGCCGAAGGCAGTGAAACCGCAGTCTCTCAGATTAACGACGATTTTTTTAGACAACCCGATAACTCCGGTTTAGCGCTGCAAGTCAAAACGAAACGGGTAACTCCGTTATAATATTCCATATCTTCAAGGCAGTCGTCTTCCCGGCCCCGTTCGGTCCCAGAAAACCCACCAGCTCTCCTTCATTCAAAGTAAAGAAGATTTGGTCTACTGCCTTGTTTACCTTATATTTACGGATAAAAATGCTTTTTACGGATCCCTTGAGGCCTTCTTCTTTTTGATGAAGCTTGAAATGCTTGCTTAAATTATCGACGGCGATGATGGGCATAAGAATGGAACGTCCTTTCAGATTCAAGCCTGAAAACAATTTTAATACGTTTGTAAAATAATTAGCCCGATTTAAAGCATCGACGCTCTGCCTATCAATCGCTACAGGAA
>JBJKPO010000401.1:0-4909 GCA_046706235.1 Bacillota bacterium
GGTAGAGTTGAGTTTAGAGTGAACGGTGCGACTTTGGCGACAACCATGATTCCGAATACCGGTGGCTGGCAGGCATGGACTACCGTGTCGACTAATGTCAATTTAAACGCCGGGTTTCAGACCATTCGTTTATTAGCCGGCGGTGGCGGCTGGAATATTAACTGGTTCAAGCGCACTTTATTTGGACCGACCCCGACGGTAAGGCCGACCCCGCCCCCGACTCCAACCCCAACTATAAGTCCTATTCCGACTGCAACCCCGACTGCGACCCCCACCCCGGGTGTTATATCCACGGGGCGGCGCACTATTACCCAACCGCTGAGTATCCCCGCCACTGATTTGCACTTTATCGTATATCAGGCGGATCGTAGCGATGCCTGGATTTTAGGCTGGGGAATCGAACTCAGTACACCATTTACTTCCATCCATGCGACGCCAAGCTCATGGCCCTTCACGGACGGCAGGATTCACTCGGTGGCTATCGATATCGAGGGTATCAATGTTCCCCAAGGTACAGCAGTCGATATTATCGCCACCTTGCTCTTAAATACATATAATACCGTCAAATTCGCCGATATCAAATGGACTTACGCCAATCATGAACCGGTTGACGCCATGCCTGCCGATATTGGATGGGCGGTAGCCACTAATCCGGGATCCAGCCAGGGCGGATGGCTCATCTCTAAATACACTGTGTTATATAACGAGAACCCGGTCGCGGTGGATCTGGTCGGGCATCAATTTTTGGCCAATAATGCCTTGCCTGCTTATAGTGATTTAAGCATTACCAATGGAACTCCCTCCAATCCAGGCAGTAAGCCCGTAACGATTACCGGCTGGTGCGTGGCGATCGTACCAACGCTGCCGGATTGGGATGATTTCGACAACTGGCAGTGGACTAAATATTATAATACACCTATTTATCTCTACCCCGGGCAAACAGTTCATTTTCCAACCTCGTCCCCAACTCCAACTCCGACCCCGACCCCGGGACCGACATCAACTCCGACTCCAACGCCGGGGCCTACCATGATACCGTAGTTGGCCAAATCCTGAGTCAGTATCGGATGATTGGATACATAAAACCGTCTTTATTGAGGCGGTTTTATACTTTTAAAACATACTTTAACATGAGTGGTAAGGCGCCTGTTAAATCCCGTGAAAGTTTTTACGGCTATTGTTGAACCGCCGGCGCAATCGCGACGGAACTAGTAGAACTGTGATGAAGTCTATTTTTTTCGTGGAGCATCACAGTTTTTTATAAAAAGTGTTGTGAAACAAGGTTCGTAAGAGGAATTTCATAATAAGTAGACTTTTCACAACACTTTTAGTGGTTTCCAGGAAAGTAATATTATTGAAAGAACTATGGACTAAAAAAAAATATTCAAAAAAAATTAATCCTCCCGAGCGCCTTTTATGATAACGTTGGTCAGTTAAAATATAAAAAAATGTAAATACATTTCTTGTAAAATTACCTTATGTTTTACTTGACGGATTCAATTAATTAATTTATTATATTGAATAATTAGGTTATTACCTAAAATACAAGTAAAACAGGAGGATGAAAAATGTCAAAACCCATGAAGAAATCTATCAATGCTTTATTGGTCTCGATGTTGGCAATCATCACATTACTCGCTGTATTTATGAATGTTCCCGGCCTCGGCGCGGGTCAAACTCTGGCACAGGAGCAGGGTGTCATATCCACCGGGCAGCGCACCATCATCCAACCGCTGAGTATTCCCGCCACTGATCTGCACTTTATCGTATATCAGGCGGATCGCAGTGATGCCTGGATACTTGATTGGGCGATCAAACTTAATATTCCTTATACCAAGATCAGCGCGGTAACAGGACAATGGCCTTTTAACGACGGCAGAATCCATTCGGTGGCCATCGACATTGAAGGCATTAATGTGCCCGGCGGCATGGCCGTTGATATTATCGCCACCTTGAACTTGAATACATACAATACCGTAAAATTCGCGGACATTAAATGGACTTACGCCAATCACGAGCCGGTCAGCGCCATGTCCGCCGACATCGGCTGGGCGGTAGCCACCAATCCGGGAGCCAGCCAAGGCGGATGGCTTATTTCCAAATATAACATTGTGGATCTCAATGGAAAACCGGTCGCGGTGGATCTGGTCGGGCATCAATTCCTGAACAACAATGTTTCTCCAGTTCTTAAGGATTTGAGTATCAGTAACGGGACCCCCACCAATCCCGGTAATAAGGCCGTGAAGATCACCGGCTGGGGCGTGGCGATTGTACCGACACTGCCAAGTTGGGAGCAAATCAAAAATTGGCAGAACTGGGATCAATACAGCAACATTCCTGTTTTACTCGGACCCGGCCAAACGGTTCAGTTCCCTAATACCATTATACCAGCGACGCCAAGACCGACCCCGATCCCGACCCCAACCCCGCAAGGTGTCATATCCACGGGACGGCGTACCATCACTCAACCGTTAAGTATTCCCGCCACTGATTTGCACTTTATCGTATATCAAGCAGATCGCAGCGATGCCTGGATTCAAGGCTGGGGAATCGAACTCAGCACGCCATTTACCTCCATCCACGCGACGCCAAGCTCATGGCCTTTCTCGGACGGCAGGATCCATTCGGTGGCCATCGACATCGAAGGCATCAATGTTCCCGGCGGCTCGACTGTTGATATTATCGCCACCCTGAACTTGAATACATATAATACCGTAAAATTCGCCGATATCAAATGGACTTATGCCAAAAACGACCCGGTCAGCGCCATGCCGGCCGACATCGGCTGGGCGGTAGCCACCAATCCGGGATCCAGCCAAGGCGGATGGCTCATCTCCAAATACACCGTGGTGGATCTCAATGGGAAACCGGTCGCGGTGGATCTGGTCGGACATCAATTCCTGCCCACCAATGTTTCTCCAGCTCTCAGCGACTTGAGCATCACCAATGGGACCCCCTCCAATCCCGGCAATACGGCCGTGAAGATTACCGGTTGGGGTGTAGCGGTTGTGTCGGCGCTGCCATCCTGGGAGGAAATAAATAACTGGCATAGATGGGACAAATATATTGATACGCCCATCTATCTCTACCCGGGCCAAACATTCCATTTCCCGAGCACTGCCACACCGTAGACGGGACAGATAAGGCCGCTGTAGTTGTTTGCCTCCGGACGCCCGTTTTGGATGTTCGGATACAAAAACCGCCTCCAGTTGAGGCGGTTTTTATTCGCTCTTTTTAATCTAAATTTATATCAGCAAATACTTCCGAAATAAAAGGATATTAAAGTTTTAGAATGGAAATATTCCATATTTCTTATTGTTTTAGTCCGGCAAAAATAATCAAAACTCACCGGGGGATCCCATGAAAATTCAAACCAAATGGCAGAGAGTCTTTCTAACCATAATAGCGGGCGTTCTGCTCTTTCTTATCCTGAACTGTATCTTCGCCTGCTTTTATTACTCCGGGCGCGGCGTCCGTTATATCGCGGGCAACCGCCCGGTATCCTTCTTTGATGCCCTGTACTTCGCCCTGGTCACTTTTCTAACCATCGGCTACGGCGATATTGTCCCGGTTACCGCTTCCGCCAAAGGAATCTTTTTCGTCCAGGC
Organism: Bacillota bacterium; assembly: GCA_046706235.1. Classification (GTDB taxonomy): domain Bacteria; phylum Bacillota; class UBA4882; order UBA8346; family UBA8346; genus JAEZJQ01. Next base: position 3,609 of record JBJKPO010000401.1, read on the forward strand.
TTTCATGGGCATGATCTTGCCGCCGGTCTTCTCCGGGCTAATCTTTTATTTTATCATCAAACGCCCCCGGAATGTATTTGTCTCGGAGCATATTTACATCCGGTATCTGAAAAATAAATTCCTGCTTTCCGTCCGGGTCGGCAACCGGGGCGATAGTTTGGCCAATGTTAAGGGTATCTTGGAATTATTCCATTACCGGGCCGCCACCCGCCGCCGCACTTATCAATTCGCCCAGGAATACCCCTTGTTGGAGGAACGCTGGTATTTCGATGTCAAACTCCAGGATCCCGCCAATAAAGTATTATTACATGACTTGATCAAGGCCATCACCGCCCGGGCCGAGATTTCGCTTCGTTTTACCCTTGTCGGCACCGATGTCGATACCGGCGAATCAATAGCGGTGGTCCAATACTATCACCAAAAAAACATTCGTTTCGGCAAGGAGTTCCACCCCATTTATCAATGGGAAAACGGCAGGAAAGTCCACTACCGCTGGCATAATTTCGATTCTATCGCGGCGCTGGAACCGGAATTGATTGAAGCATTCAAACGCCTGGAAGACCAGGTAAGCGCTCCTTGACCGCGAGATTAACCCTATAAATCAAGTTTTCTTTTTGTTAATTCGGAAAAGTAAAGAATAACTTGGAATTGCGGAATAAAATCGGCAATTGCATTAAAAATCCAGGAAATTAATTGAAAATACCAATTAATTATGATATGATATTACCATTAAAATTGGGTTTTAAAAATTACCCAATTTTATTTTTATTAGCGCCATTATCATAATTATCCAATTAGTATTATTGATGTCAAAAACACGAGGTTAAAATGTCCGAATCCCAAAAACTCAAAGCGCTACCCGTACAAATCGTTTCCACCGGCGATGGAGTGATGTTGGTCCGGGGTTGTACCGAAATCAAAATCACCGGGGAAGACGCCTCCAAAGTGGTATATACCATTTTGGACCTCGCCCTACAGGGTACCAGCCGGGAAGCAATTTTAAACGTATTTGCCGTCCCGGATCATCCGGCCGTCAACAGCCTCTTGGATCATTTAATACTCAAACGGATTTTACTTACGGATGAGCAGACGGATAGAGACATCGACATTCCCGAGGATAACCTGGATGTTTTTTATTGGAATTTTGACGCCACTACGGATCAGGCGACCAGATCAATAAATAATAATCGTATCCTGATTATCGGAGTAAACCGGATATCCCGTCAAATAGCGGTTTCTTTATCGGAAGCGGGAGTCACCAATTTTACCGTGGTGGATGATTGCTTGCTGCGTAATATCAG
>JBJKPO010000402.1:0-11145 GCA_046706235.1 Bacillota bacterium
ACTCGGATGCTCATAATCCCCAAAATTTGGCCAGGGAGGCCAATTTGTTCCATGCCGATTTCACTTACAGGGGAATGCATGATGCGCTTCAAGATAAAGAATCGAGGGCTTTCGCCGGCACAATCGAGTTTTTTCCCGAAGAGGGCAAATACCATTACGATGGCCACCGGAGTTGCGATCTGATTTTAAAACCGGAGGAGACGAAGATCCGGGCAGGTATTTGCCCGGTTTGCGGCCGCAAGGTAACTGTGGGAGTATTGCACCGGGTTATCGATTTGGCGGATCGGCCCGAAGGAACCATTATCCGGGGCGCCGCGCCGTACCAAAGCCTGGTACCGCTTCGGGAAATTATCGGTTCCGCCATGAATAAGAGCGCCGCATCCCTAAAGGTGAACCAAATATATTTCGATTTATTGCGCCGGTTAGGTCCGGAGTTGCGAATTTTAAGGGAAATTGAAATCGATATAATTGCAAAAGCGGCGGGTTCTTTAATTGCCGAGGGAGTCAGGAGATTACGGGCTGGCGAAGTAATGATTAGGCCCGGTTATGACGGTGAATACGGTGTTATTACAGTATTTAACGAATCAGACCGCCAGGCGTTTCGAGGACAGGCCGCTCTTTTTGAAAATGAAAAGGTGGAACGCAAGAAAGAGATTCGATTGCGTCAAGTAGTGGCGGAGATGGTCCGTGAGGCTAAAAGTTTTGTGGCCGCTGATGCTCAGGAAGCGCTGGAAAGGCCTTCAAATACTGCCGGGTTGAGTTCCGAGCAACAGGTTATCATTAACTCAAATTACCGGTGCGCCGGTATTATTGCCGGTCCCGGAACCGGGAAAACCAGAACTTTAACCGAACGGATTGCGTATTTGATTAGAAGTCAAGGGGTAGATCCGGAAGAGATCACCGGAGTAACCTTTACTAATAAAGCTGCCACCGAGTTGAAAAATCGATTGGTGATAATGTTTACCGGGGAGAAACGGATTCATAAGCTCAATGTAGGGACTTTTCACGGGATTTCCTGGTATATTTTAAATCAAAACCCGGAGTTATTTAAATTTAAATTAGCGGATGGAACCGAAACCAGGGAATTGCTTGAGGAGGTATTGAGGCAAAACCGGATTCCGATGACCGCCAAAGAAGCGGCTTTGGTTATCTCCTTAATTAAAAATAATTATTCTCTTAATGAGAAAATGGAATTACCCACGGATATCAAGTCGCTTTACCAGGACTACCAGGAAACTTTAAAGATATACGGGCGTATTGATTTTGACGATGTATTGGTTCAAATCGTTGAGTTGTGGAAGGAGAATCCGGCGTGGTTATTGCCATTCAAAAGGCGTTTCAAACACCTGTTGGTGGATGAGTTTCAAGATGTCAACTCTATTCAATACCAACTTGTTAAATTATGGGCGGAAGGTAATCGGGATTTAACCGTAATCGGCGATCCGAATCAAGCAATTTACGGCTTTCGCGGCGCCGGATCCTTCTTTTTTAATAATTTAAGTCAAGATTTTCCAGAAGCCGTTACTTTTCAACTAAGCCGGAATTACCGTTCGGCGCCGGTGGTGGTAAAGGCCGCCAATTCCTTGGTAAAACCGGAACATCGTCAGGCTGTTTCTTCCGAAGAACCGGACCGGTCTATTACCTGGTTTGAGGCTCCTAGTGAACGAACCGCCGTCAAAGCCGTCGTGACTGAAATTATTACTTTACTGGGCGGTTCAACCATGATTACGGCTCACCGGCAAAAATTAACCGGGCGAAAACGGCCGGATAGTGGTGAGCCGGCTTTCGGTTTTAATGATATCGCGGTTCTTTACCGAACCAACCGGCAAGCAGAAGCGTTTGAGGAAGAATTGACGATTAAAGGACTGCCCTACCGAGTGGCCGGACAAACCACCACCCTTGAGAATGCCGCTGTAAAAGAGTTTTTAACTTTTTATCGCTATTTACTCAACCCGGACGATTGGTTCCTTTTACGGAGCGCTTTAAGTTACCCGCGTTGGGGGATTAGCGGAGTAAAACTCAAGGAAATCATCGATTGGTTGCGTAATGATCAGCCGGATTTCCTTGAAAAAAGTTGGGATTCTCCGGAGGGTGGCAATCATCCGGAATTGGCGGATAAATTGCGCCAGTTTCATGGCGTGGTCGAGTATTATCGGGGTCAAACCGGCAGGCCTTGCCCGGAACTGGTTCAGGATTGGATGATTCGGATGGGATTAGCTGAAAATGAAGAATTGGAGCACTTGAAAAGAATCAGTGAAAATTACCGCAATATCGAGGAACTGTTAAAGTTTTTACCTTTGGCGCGGGAAGCGGATATTATTCGCAAGGGCAATAAAACGACCGGTACGGAAGCAATTACGCTTTCAACGCTTCACGCGGCCAAGGGTTTGGAGTTTTCAGCGGTTTTTTTGGCCGGAGTCGAGGAAGGCTTATTACCATTCGGCGCAAAACCGGACCAAGAAGAGCTCGATGAGGAACAACGCTTGTTTTATGTCGGGATCACCCGGGCCAAAAGTAGATTGTATCTGGTAAATTCCGAGCATCGGTTTCGGAACGGCCAAAATGAGCCGGTGGCTGTATCGCGATTTTTAAAAATAATACCGGCGGAGTTGATCGAGAAAATAGAGTGGACTAAACAGAACCGGCAAAAACAATTGGAGTTGTTTTAATTCAGTTGGAGGCGATTTATATGATGAAACAGACCGTATTGATTACCGGTGCCGGCAGGGGTATCGGATTGGCGTTGACCAGGTGTTTTTTATGTTTGGGATTTACCGTATTCGGGGGATTTTACCGGGTGGATAGTAATTTAAACGCTTTAGCCGGTTCATTTCCCGGATTAAAGTTAATCCCTTTGGATGTAACCAGCGATTCATCGGTTGCGGAAGCTGTAAATCTGGTATCCCGGGAGACTAATGGGCTTGATATCTTGATTAATAACGCCGCGGTTCATTTAAACAGTTCAATGAATCTATTGGAAGAGATTGAGTTGGATGATATACCCAAAACTTTTGCGGTGAATACCATCGGTCCGTTACGGGTAATGAAGTGTTTTCTACCACTCCTGGAACGGGGCGATAAAAAATTAATCATTAATATTTCTTCCGAAGCGGGAAGCATCACCGATTGCGGGCGGATCAGGGAATACGATTATACCATGTCCAAAGCTGCTTTGAATATGCAATCGAAAATCCTGCAAAATTATTTAAAACCAAAAGGTTTCAAGGTACTGGCAATCCATCCCGGCTGGGTCAGGACCGATATGGGCGGACCGAATGCGAATATAGCTCCCGAGGAATCCGCGGATGGTATCATTAAATTGGCGCTGAAGAATTGGAAACTTGAAGACGGTATCTATTTCGATTACCGTGGTAATCCTTTGCTGTGGTAGACTATATAAATAGAAATTAAATTTATGATAATCGAAAAATCCGGCAAGGAGGATATTACTGGTGCGTATACTGGTGATTTGCGACGATTACTGGCATCCCGCCGCCACGGTCAGAGCGGGATTGGAAGCTTTAGGAGAAGGCAGCTTTGATTTTGAGTTTCAAGAGAATGCGATTGCCTGGTCGGACGAAAAAATGAATCAATACCCGGTGGTCATTTTTACCAAGTCGGACAATATTTCATCCGCCGATTCCGAACTATGGGTTACGGATGAAGTCCAACAGAGCTTCGTCGACTATGTTGAAAAAGGCGGTGGACTGCTGGTGATTCATTCCGGTACCGCCGGATACCTGGAGAAACCGGTGATCCGCGGGCTGATGGGGGGCGCTTTTACGACTCATCCCGAACAGTGCCCGGTTACGATTGAACCGAAACCGGGACATCCGATCACCGGCGGTTGTACTCCATTCACGGTTATTGACGAACACTATTTTATGAAGTTTGACGATTGGGGGGCGGAACTGTTTTTAACCACTACCTCGGAGGATGGGACCATGCCCGGCGGATGGACCCGAACTCAAGGGAACGGCCGGGTATGTGTGCTGACGCCGGCGCATAATCTTCAACTGACGCCCCAACCAACGTTTCAAAGATTGTTGATGAATGCATTATCCTGGTGCGGTAAATCTATCTGACAGGTGAACCTAATGAATCAAGTTGCGGTAGTTTCCGGGGCCGATCGGGGCCTGGGTTGCGAATTGTGTAAGGGATTGTTAGCCAAAGGCTGGCTGGTTTTCGCGGGCCAATATCTGCCTGACTGGCCCGATTTAGCTAATTTAGCCAATCAATTTACCGGTAAGTTGTTTATTGTTCCCATGGATGTCGGATCGCTGGAATCGGTGCGTCTGGCGGCTCAAAAGGTTGCGGAGACGGTGGACCGGGTGGATTTGCTGATTGGTAATGCCGGTATTGTTGCTGATGAAGGCGAATTGGAGACGGGTTTTGATTATGGCGAGATGCGCCGTATATATAATATTAACTCACTGGGCGCCGTCCGGCTGGTAGAAACCTTTTTACCATTGACCGGACCGGGATTGAAACGCTTGTGCTTCGTCTCCTCGGAGGCGGGCAGTATCGCGTTGCAGCACCGGGACGGAAAGCTTGGTTACTGTATGTCCAAAACCGCTTTGAATATGGCGGTAAAAATAATGTTCAACCATTTGCGTCCGGAAGGTTATACTTTTCGGCTGTTTCATCCTGGTTGGATGCGTTCATATATGAGCGGGGTAAAAAGCACCAGGGGCGACCTGGAACCGGAAGAATCGGCGGCGGCGGCAATCCCGTTTTTCACCGAAGAACGCGAAGACGAGGACCGCTTGGTGATGATTGATTATCTAAGGCGGGAATGGCCGTTTTAGAACAGTTGAGAGTTATTAGCTATCTATATAAGTGGAAATAAATATTTTGAAACGTCTATAATCAATTCACCACGAAGAACACGAAGGAAAACCAAAAGATAAAGGTGGTATTAGCGGGTACATTCGGATTTATAATCTTCGTGACCTTCGTGGTTAATAACTCATGATATATTTTTGGTTAAGAAATTCAAGTTATTAATTTCAACTTATATGGATAACCAGATAACTGAATAACCAATATCTAATAACCAAGGAGTATTACTTTGAACAATATCGCATTAATAACTGGGGCCGACCGGGGGTTGGGTTTGGCAATGACCGAGTCTTTAGCAAAAAAAGGTTGGCTAATTTTTGCGGGTCAATATATTCCCGAATGGACTGAATTAACGGAATTAACCGCAAAGTACCCGGGGATTATTAATATTATCCCGATGGATGTGGCTTCCGATGAATCGGTGCGGCATTCCGCCAAGTTAGTATCGGAATTGACGGATCGGATCGATTTGCTGATTAATAACGCCGGAATATCGTCGCCCTCCATGTTTCGCGATATCCATGAGCCTCAGGATTACAACGAAATGAGCCGGATGTATGATGTTAACGCGTTGGGACCGATTCGGGCGGTGGAGGCGTTTTTACCGATGCTGGAACTCGGTTCTCTGAAGCGGTTATGCTTTGTTTCGTCGGAAGCGGGGAGCATTAATTGTTGCGAACGGAAGTCCTGGTATGGATATTGCATGTCCAAGGCCGCTTTAAACATGGGGGTCAAAATTTTATTTAATAAACTAAAACCCAAGGGGTATACCTTTCGATTGTATCATCCTGGTTGGATGCGCACTTATATCGGAGGAACCAAAAACGAAGCCGCCGACCTGGAACCGGAGGAAGCGGCGGTCGCGGCTTTGGTTTATTTTTTGCGGGAACGCTCTGGAGACGTCAGCAACCGGCGTTACGACGATGACCGTTTGATTTTACGGGATTGGCGTGGCTGTGAAATGTCTTGGTAAGAAAGGGTCAAGTGATTAGATGATAATTTTAAAGATATTATTGGTATCCGGGTTAAATAATTTTTGGGGTTATTTGTTGCTTAAGTTGATTTACCTGGGGTTGGCCTTGATTATTTTGACTTTAGTCCGCCGGCTGCTTCAGACTCCGTCGAGGCCGTTGCATTACTTGATTTTATTTAGTTATATCAATATTTTGCTATTGACTGGTTTTATAATTTTAGAGGTTGAATGGCCGCTTTGGGTCCAGATCCAAACCGAGATGACGGTTGTCTCCACTATGGTGATTGGCGATCTATTCAATCTGATCTTGTTGGCCGGATATATCTTGTTTTTTATGCGCCAGTCCTTTTTAATAGCCCGACGAACCAGGGGGTTTCCCGCCGGCTTTGGATCATATTTAACTCAATATGGCTATACCTGGTTGTTGGTTATCAATTTACTCGTCTTCCTGCGTTGCGACTACTTTTATCTGCCCATGCTGCCCGGTGATATATTCTGGCTCGTCCAATTCCTCATTGAAACCGGGGTGTTGCTTTTCTTTTTTATTTTACAACTTGGCGTGCTTCAAATTCGAAAGCTCAAGATGACCGAGGCCGGTCTCGAATTACGGGAATTGGCCGCCGAAGTTGCCGGACATTTTAAAGTCAAAATAAAAACTATCCGGATCTGGCATCTGGACGGGGTAAAAAACGCCTTTGCGAGCGGTTTGTTCATTAAAAGTATCTTTGTAACCGAGCACCTGGTAAATACGGCCAGTTCGGCTGATTTACGGCTAATCCTGGGGCATGAATGCGTTCATTTAAAAAAGCGGCATTTATTTATTCGGGCAACGGTGATATTATTGCTGGCATGGTTTGGTTCGCTGCTGGCCGAAGAACTGTCCGGGCTAAATCAATATATTTTGGCCGGTTACGGTTTGGCGGCGGTGTTGGTGTATCAAAGCATCGCCCGGTTCCAGGAGTTCCAGGCCGATTCGTTGGCCGCTAAACTCCTGGGAGGAGGCGACCTGATGGCCGGCGCTCTATGCAGGGTATTCGGAGATAGCTCCCAAAAATTCGGGAGGATTTTAAAATGGCTGGCGGGACATCCGGACATGGCGGAACGGGTAAAAAGATTGAGAGGAGTTAGTATTATTAAAAACCATGAGGGTACTTTCCATAAAAAAGAGGAATAATAAAGATAGATACGAATTTTGTTTATAATAAACAAGCGGCATGATTTTTATTAAACAAACATATACAATGGTGTTATATAATTTTCGGAGGCATAGATCATGGACATTCAATCCATGGAGCCGGGAGATCTATATTTATGCTTTTGAGTCCGGGGAGGCTCGGAATTACCGGGTTTTTAAGGGAAATGAAATTGCGGTTTCGGAGGTATTAACAAATCTATCCGTGCCTTTAATACAAGTATTTACAGAAGAGTAAAAGTAAAACAAAAAAGAAAACGGCGTAGTTCGTTTTCTTTTTTGTTTTATACTTCATTTTACTGCTGTTTCAACCGGATACTTCCGTTTTGAACGTTGATTTTTACCAGAGGGCCGCCGCCGTTGATCGCTCCCGTCGCCGACTCTCCGGCGGATTTTTTGGAACGATTGATTTCAAAATCCGAGGAAATGGCGCCAAACGTAGTACCGGCATCAAGATTAAAGCTGCTGTTTTCCGGCAACGATAATTGAATACTCCCGAATTGAACGTTAAAATTCAACGGATTGGTAACCTGGGTTACCGCTACTTTGAGATCGCCGGTGCTGATATTGGCGGTTACCGGGCCGTTGCATTCCTTGAGATTTACTCCGCCGAAAGTATTTTCGACTCGTACTTCACCTGAAACCTTGGCTACTTCGATGCTGCCGCTTTTACCGATGGCATCCAAATTGCCGGATATTTCACCAACGGACAAATTTCCAAAGTCATTGCGGACGCTTAAGTTTTTCCCGACCCGGTTGATTTTTATTTGACCGGCGGAGACTGTAACGGCTACATTTCCATCAGCTTCGCCGATCGACACCTCGGAAAGCCGGTTATTCACACTGATATTTCCGGTTGCCTTGTGAATTTCAACCCGGCCGTTATCGTTTTCGATATTCAAATTTCCATAAATTTCGGTTTCCTTAACTTCACCGTAAGAATTTTTAATTTCCAACCCGATTCCTTTAGGAATTTTAATTGTCAGGTCGGATATAATATGAGGTTGAAAACCGGTATTTAAGTCGGGGAATACCAGTTTAACAAGATAAATATTGCCTTGAACCTCACCGTCCAGTTTTATTTTGCGGAGATATGATTGATCGCTTTGATGCCAAAAAGCGCCCGGTTTTAAAGTGGCGGTCATAGTAATGGCATTATTATCGCCCGGGTTCACCCGTAACCCGCCAAAACCATTTTCAACCCGGACTACGGCAATTTCGGCCGGCAGTTTAAATATGGCTTGGGTTTGAACAGATTTCTCATTGGACCCGAACCACCAATCCGGTGAAAAACTATATTGTTCCAGTTGTTGGATCTCACTACCCATTAGCCGGGGAAATAAATTGAACATCAGCCCCCCGATAGTTATCAAAATAACTATTGAAACCACCCAGCCCTCCGGACGCTGCCAGGGAAAGTTTTTTGAGTTTTGAGTAATTCCGGTGAAAATATAATCCAATCCTAATAGAATCGGCAGCGCGGGATAGCAGTATAATACGGCGCGCAGAAAGCCGGTTGGGGATGACATGTCAATCATATAGGCAATACCAAGGCAGATTACAAATATGCCCAAGCCGATACCCGATAAGGTGAAACCACGCATCAGTTACTTTCCCCCTTTAATTAAACCGCTTGTTTTGGCAAGTAAGTAACCGCCGAACAGGATTAAGGCCGCCGGCAAACCATATTTTACCAGATACTCATATTTAAGACCCAATTGAACCGCAATGCAAATAATGCCGAATAAAACCAGCACTACTCCCAAAGCGATAGTTCCTTCCTTGGTTTTGACCGTGGAAACCGATTCAGCCGTATTATCGGGGAGTGTGGATGAACGCTGGGCAAAAATAATGGCATCGATAATTCCATATAACCAAATTCCGAAAAGGATTAACGATGCGGTTACAATTTTAACAATGGGGACTGCTACCTGGTATCCTCCCTGGTTAACAAGAGTGAGGGCGGTGTAGACGATACTAATGATGGAAGCAATTCCACCGGCGATTAGAATGACTCCTTTAACGAAATCCTCATTGTAAAATTGGCCGGCGCCCGGAAAAAAGAAAGATAAAATACCACTGATAACCGGATTTTTTTTTCGATTCAACGACATCTGGGATCCTCCTTAGTAGGTTATTTATAAAAATTGGTAAGGGAACGGGTTTGATTTTCAAAATTTACAACTAATTGCTGCCATAGCGCCCGGCCGCGAAAAGTAACCGCAATCGCTTTTTCACGGGCGAAAATAGCTCCGGTGACTGAAGTGTTGACTAGTAACGGCGGTAAAACATTTAAAGCAGTGAACAAAATCAGTCCGAATGACGCCGCCGCCGCCCCCTGACAAATACCGCTAAACCAGGGCCGATTGGTTTTGGAAACGGGTGAAGGTAAACCATTTATCCTCCGGTTTAAGGAACCTAAAAAAACCTGGTCCGGCGAAAAATCCGGCAGCGTTTCCGGTCCGAGCGAATCGGCGATTAATTCTTCAAATGGAGTTTGCATGGAACGCGCTTGCGCTGAACGTACTGGCATGTTAGTATTATTTGGCGGCGAGCCGGACATCGGATACCACTCCTTTCGCTTGTAAATCGGAACGCAACAGACTCAAGCCCCGGCGAATCCAGGTCCCAACCGTCCCGAGAGGCACTCCGGCAATTTCGGCAATCTGCCGGTAATCAAGATCCTCCAGGTATTTCAAGGCGATTACGATCCGGTAGTTGGGCGGCAACCGGAGCAAAGCTTGTTGAATCAATTGTCGGGTCACTTCCCGCATGACTATATCGGTCACGCTTTCCACAGTTTCCGATAAAGCCAATTCCTGGCCGGGTTGAATATCCGTTTCCAGATTGCGGCGGCGATTATGACGGGAATAATCAATGCAGATCCGGGAAGTAATGGTTAACAACCATGATTTGAACGCTCCCGGATGCGCCGGGGCAAACCCGGGAAGCGCCAGATATGCCCGTACCAGAACATCCTGGGTTATGTCCTCGGCTTCCGCGGGATTACCGGTATAACGATATGCCAAACCGCATACATTTTTGCGATAATTAAGCGCCAGTTCGCCAAAGGCGTGTTTATCGCCGTTTTTAGCTTTTGCAATTAACTCCAGTTCGTTTTCCAAACAATCGTCCTCCGGAGGAGATTTGTTATAATATTAAACGGAACCGGCGATGGTTTTCTTTCAAATTTATATTGATTCTTTTTGTATATCACTTTTTCGGGTATTTCGGCTTTTTTTCGGGGGTTTCGTGTTTCAAAATGCGTTTTACCTCTACCAAAAATCCACTGCGAAAATTGAATTAGTAAAAAAATTAACCACGAAATTCACGAAAGTACACGAAATAAAATCCTTATTTATTAACAACTTTTTCGTGCGTTTCGGATGTTCCGTGGTTAAATATGAGTTCTAACCAAACAGGCATTCCTTAGATTTAGCGTATTATGCGTTACAACAACATTATTGAAAAATAAGCCGGATACCGCTTATGATTGAATTTTTGCCATTAAACCCGCGATTTGATTGGCGAAAGTCACCGGATCATCGAGTTGGAAGCCTTCAATCAGCATGGCTTGATTGAATAATAACTCGCAGTATTCTTTGAAGGTTGCGGAACCGGCATCGGTCTCATGAAGTTTTTTTAAGACTCCAAAAACTTCATGGTTGGGATTAATCTCCATAATCCGGTTGGCCTTGAGCATTGACTGGTTCATCTCGGATAAAATATGCTCCATCGATAAACTGATGCCGGAATCACCGCTTACCAGACAAACCGCGCTTGATTTCAACCGGCTGCTGATCCTGACATCGCTAACCTTATCGCTTAAATTTTCTTTGATGGCCTTAAGCAAGGGTTCACTTTCCTTGGTGATCTCCTCGGCTTTTGATTTGGCTTCACCTTGTTCCTCGTTCTCCAGTTTTAAGTCGCCGCGGCTCACCGATTGAAACTTCTTTTCTTTATACTCCCTTAAGGAGTCAATGGCGAATTCATCAACCCGGTCAAAGAAATAAAGCACTTCAAATCCTTTATCCCGTAAGATTTCCATTTGCGGTAATTTTTCCACCGCGGCCCGCTCCTTGCCGGCGGCGTAGTAAATCGTTGTCTGTTTTTCCGGCATTCGTTTCAGATATTCATC
>JBJKPO010000403.1:0-2789 GCA_046706235.1 Bacillota bacterium
TAAACCGTGCTCCTTGGTCTGTTTCGGAATCAGGTGACGTTTCGCGATTTCCAGTTTTTCCTCCTCGGTATACCCGGAAATCGTGATTACTTCCATTCGATCCAATAACGGGCGAGGTATACCTTGATAGGTGTTGGCGGTGGTAATGAACAGCACTTTCGAAAGATCGAAGGTTACTTCCAAATAATGATCGCCGAAAGCGCAATTTTGTTCGGGATCAAGGACCTCCAACAATGCCGAAGACGGATCGCCCCGGAAATCAGTGCTCATTTTATCCACTTCATCAAGTAGAATCACCGGATTTTTAGTACCGGCCTGTTTCATGATCTGAATAATTTTACCGGGCATGGCCCCTACATAAGTACGCCGGTGCCCCCGGATTTCAGCTTCGTCGCGCACTCCGCCTAAAGAGAACCGGATAAATTTGCGATTGATAGCCCGGGCCACCGATTTGGCCAATGAAGTTTTTCCGACCCCCGGCGGCCCAATCAAGCATAAAATCGGCCCCTTTAATTGTTTGGTCAACTGGCAAACCGCCAAATATTCCAAAATTCGTTCCTTAACCTTCTCTAATCCATAATGGTCCTCATTCAATATTTGCTCGGCGGATGTAACATCCAAACGATCTTCGGTAACATTATTCCACGGCAAAGCTAAAATCCAATCAATATAATTTCTGACAACCACCGCTTCGGCGGACATTGGCGGCATTTTGGCCAACCGGTCAATCTCTTTTAATACTTTATCATTTACATCCTCCGCTAAATGAAGCTCAGCCAATTTACTGCGGAGCTCCTCCACTTCGGCCACTCGATCGTCTTGATCTCCTAGTTCTTTTTGGATTGCCTTCATTTGTTCCCGCAAATAATATTCCTTTTGGGTCTTTTCCATCTGTTTACGGACTCGCAGATGAATTTTACGCTCCATTTCAAGGATATCAATTTCCTTCACCAGAAATGAACAGAGTTTTTCCAACCTCTCCCGGGGTACAATCGCTTCCAAGATCGCTTGTTTTTCCTCAAATTTTAAATTTAAATTTGAAGTGATAATATCGGCCATTCGTCCCGGATCATCCAGGTTATTTACCGAAGCCATGGTTTCGGGAGGAATTTTCTTGCTTAATTTGATATACTGTTCAAATTGAAATACGGTCGATCGCATTAATGCTTCCGTTTCAACATCCTTCTCCGCATTTTCACTAATGGTGTCAAACTTTACCCGGTAATGGGGCTCCTTTTGTAAATAACAATTAACACTCACCCGGCATAACCCCTCAACCAGCACTCGAATTGTACCATCGGGCAACTTTAATAATTGCTTGATCTCGGCCATGGTACCGATTTTATAGATATCTTCCGAATTGGGATACGGTTCATAAACCTTTGCCTGGCGCTGGGAACAAAGAATAATCAAGCGATTATAAAGCAACGCTTCTTCAAGAGCGCTAATCGATTTATCTCTCGCTACTTCAAAAGGAAAAACCATGTATGGAAAAATGATTATACCACGCAACGGCAACAAAGGAAGAGATTCATGAGTTAAATTAGTTCGAGTATCACCGGAATTCGACATTAGGTACACCTCCATAGAGTTTATTCGCGTTCCTGAAATCCAATCCTTTCAGTAACTTCTGGAGATAAACCCAAAGTAATCCGTTATTTTATTATTAATTTTATTATTATTATAATTCCTTTCCATCCAGCAAACTCAACTCCTCCTGTAATTGTTCCCAGGTATGATAATAAAAAGTTAATCGGGTTTCAATTTCAGTTAATTCCCGGTTAAACTCCGTACTTCTTTTATAATCGGCATGAATCGACGGATCATTTAAGATTTGATGTAACTCTTTTTGACGGGCTTCACAATTATGAATATCAGTTTCCAATTCCTCCAGTTTTCGTAATTTGCGTTTATAATCGCGTTGTTTTTCCTTATTTTGCTGCCGTTGCAACTGGGCCGCGTTTGGAGGTTTAACGGCGTGCTCGGAGGACTGTTCTCCAGTTTGATCTCGCCAATCTAAATAAGCCTGGTAGGTTGGAATGGAGATTAACCGGCCATTTTCAAGCACTAGAAAACGGGTGGCAATCCGGTTTAAAAAATATCGATCATGAGAAACCATTAATACCGTTCCGTCAAAATTACCCAGAGCACCCTCTACAACTTCAATCGATTCCAGATCAAGGTGGTTAGTCGGTTCATCCAGAATTAAAAAATTAGTTTTAGACAACATTAATTTTAAAAGCCCCAAACGGCGGCGCTCCCCACCGCTTAAATCACCGGCTGATTTAAATACCTCCTCCCCGTGAAATAAAAAATGTCCTAGCAAAGTCCGGGCTTCGGTATTATCCAAATCGGCGGCATCCATAATCTGGCTAAATGGAGTTCCATTTAAGGTTGTATTATCATCCAGTTGTGCAAAATAACCGGGTTTTACCTCGTAACCCAAATTAATTCGCCCTTGATCGGGCGATTCCAATCCTAAAATGAGTTTTAACAACGTGGTTTTACCGGCTCCGTTAGATCCAATCAATCCAATCTTTTCCCCGACTTCGATCTGGAAATGGACACCTTGAAGTAACGGTTTCAATCCAAAACTTTTGGTAAGATCCTTAACCTCCAATACCTGGCGTGAACTAGGTTGATGACCGGTAAATTCAATTTTGATCTGCTGGTTGTTTTGGGATGGTTTGCTAATCCGAACCATTTTTTGAAGACGTTTCTCGATGCTATGAGCTTTTCGTTTGGCGGTGGCGTCAGCCTCCCGCACGAACTTGGCCAACCGGTCAATC
>JBJKPO010000404.1:0-5066 GCA_046706235.1 Bacillota bacterium
ATTATTGAGCAAACAGATATACCGGCCTTTACCGGCGGCCGCGCCTTTATTTACGGTTATGGCAAACCCGGAGTTTTGAGTTTGCGTAATCAGTTGAACCTGATAAAAACGGACGGTTTCCCGTAACTTTCGTTGAATTTCCGGAGAACTTCCATCATCCACAATAATTACCTCATAAGGATATATTGTGGTTGGAATACTTTCGTAGAGTGAATTCAGGCATCGTGTTACCAGTTCCACCTGGTTTACCGTGGGAATTACAATACTAATCATGATATTACCGGTTTCATTGATCATTGTTTCACCTCTTACCGTCATCTTGCCCTATATTATATTTAACCCAACGGAAGAACGAAACCCGGACTTTATGAAAAGTGATTTGAGAATAAATTATTGGAACCAAACCTCTAACCCGGCGATAAAATAAAATACTTCGAATTGAAAAGGGGGGATAAAACCATTTCCGAACATATCGATATTATTGTAGTAACTTATAATAGCCGCTATTTCCTGCATGATTTTTTTACCAGCCTGAAATATCCGATCCATTTGCCGTTTCAACTCACGATAATCGACAACCGAAGCGTCGATAAGACCAGGGAATATTTAACCGGTCTTCAAAAACGGTATTCCTTGCATTTTCGTTCGCGTTTAATCATGAACCGCCAAAACTTGGGGTTGGCAAAGGCTTGGAATCTCGGAATTAAACAGACAAACGGAAAATATATCGTCTTGGTAAATCCGGATATCAAATTTACCCCGGGATGGTTGGAGCAAATGACGGGTTGCGCCGAACGCCATCCGCAAGCCGGAATAATCGGCGCCAAAATCCTAAATTATAATGAAACCATCGATCATGCCGGTTTTCAAAACGGTGTTGTCCACGGCCGGGGTGAACCGAATAAACCCGGATTATACGAAGATGAGGCAGCGGTCGATAACATCCACGGTTGCTGTTTTTTAATAAAACGGGCCATTATACCGGTGGTGGGTTTTTTTGACGAACGTTTCTTTCTCTACGCCGAGGAAGATGATTATTGCATGCGAGTAAAAAAAGCCGGTTATCAGGTAATAGTCTCCCCCGCTACTATTTATCATTATGGATCGGGGTCAACCATCTCCCGGCAGGCAAGAAACCAATATCACCAAGCAAGCCTGGCTAAAATGATTCAAAAATGGGGGTAGTGAATAAAAAAGGCCGACCTTTTGAGTTAGCCTTTTTTATTTTATTTTATGAGAACTGTACTCCGGTAACCGCATTCACCGGCCGGGGCGCTGGTTCTCCCACTACCTGAAGCCTCACAGTCTGTTTGGTGACGCCGCTGATTCCATTTCCCGAAACATCCGTTACCGCCTCAAACTGTTGCAAAACCGTTTCATCCGGTGTTAACACCAAGCCTTCCACTAAAATTTTTGCCTGGGTAATACCGGGGCCGGATACATCACTGACTATTGTAACCGGATCAACCGGCGGAGTTGTACCTGTAACCGCCGCTTTTAAAACAATGCTTTGAGTAACCGCAATTTTGGATGGATTTAAACTGAAAATGATGTCTTCCAAAGTAGCCGTTACCTCTGTTATCTGTTCGGGCGTTATTCCCGGGATACTCACCAGAATTGAAAATGGAACAACTTCGGTGACTGAGCGCACGATATTATCCGTATCCACAAAGCTAACCGTTTTAACTACTTCGCCTTCAACTACGATTCCATCAATGATCACATTAAAGGTTACATTGGATACAATGGCTTGAATATCTTTTACTTCAAGCGCCGAAACTGGTAACTGGACAGTATTTTGTGAAATTATTTGCTGTTGGCCGATAATGACTGCTTCCGATGAAAAGGCCACGGTTACAGTAGTAACCGTTGGAATTACCGGATTCGGGATTGGGTCACGATGCACGATTAAGAGCTGTTTAGTATTCTCGCCAACTACCTGCTCCAATTTGAAGAGTGGACCCGTTCCGATTTCCAGATTTAATTGTATATCACGGGTGATTATCGTCTGAATGGCGATAATTACTTTTTGCCGTAATTCTGTATCGGATATTAATTCAAAAAGGACCGCCTCGATCCGCGGAATGATATGTATATTATCCCCGGGCGCCGCGCCTGGAATATCCAGAAATACTGAAAACGGGAGTTCTTCGGCCTGGTGATGCTCAATATTATCAGTACCGATAAAGTAGATCTGTTTATGAATCGTCCCTTGAACAATGACCTTATCAGTGATAATCTGAGTGGTAATATTTTGCAGCTTGGCGACGATCTCCCTTGCTTTAATCGCCGCAACCGCCAGAGTGACTACTTTTTCACTAAGTTCTTGAACCTGATTTTCGCCAATAAAATCTTCAACCTTAAATAACGGTCCCGATCCAACGGCAACTTGCAATTCGATCCTTTCAGTCGCTTTGACGAAAAACTCCACGATTGCCTTTTGCCGTACCGTGGTTGCGTCAATAAGATCAAAGAAAATCGCCTCAATTTGTGGTTGAACCTGTATATCCATTCCGGGAGCAATTCCCGGAATATCCAGAAACAAACTAAATGGTATATCCTCGGCTTGATGGCGACCTAAATTAGCGGTATCAATGAAAAAGAGCTGCTTATGCAGAATACCCTGAATGATAACCTTGTCGGGAATGATCTCAGCGGTTATGTCCTGAATCGTGCCGGTTATTTCATCGATTTTTAATGCCGGAGTAAATAAAGCAACATCGGTTTCAATCAGTTTTTGGATTGTATTTTCACCGACGACCTGTTTTAAAAACAAAAGCGGACCATTTCCGGGTTCCAAATTGACTTGCACCGTTTCCGTTATCTTCACAAAGATTTCAATAATGATCTTTTTTAAAATACTTAAACCATCGGCGGCTACCTCAGTAATCACATCTTCGATTATTGCCGAAACCTGGGCATTCATTCCCGGCAAAATTCCAGGAATATCCAAAAAGGCGCTAAACGGAATATCATCCGCCAAATGATGCACAATACCGTCAGTTCCAACAAAGAAAAGCTGTTCATGAATTGTTCCCTGAACGATCACCTTATCTGGAATGATCTCCGCCGCTAAATTAGTAACTTTCGCCACTACGTTCCTGACTTTCACGGCCGCTAACGGTAAAACCACGTTTTGAGTCGTTGTTAGCCGGGTATTTAAAACCGTAGGTTCATTGACAACCGGTATATTTGATTCCGGTTGAACCTTTGATTTCAAAACCGGCGGCTTTATATCATTAGAATTGTTAATCCCCGGTGTTTTAGTAATCGTCTCCACTCTAACCTCTTTAACCCCTGCCTGACCCGTGGCTTCGGAAATTGAGTTTTGCACATTATCTATTTGAATTACCGATTCCGGTTTAATTTTTGATTTTCGACCGCTTGATATCTTTCTACCCCTGCCGGATTTAATTTTTTTCCGGTTTGAATTGGGTGGATCGGTTGTTTCAACTAATGCTTCGTTATTGTCGACCGTATTTAAAACTTCAAGCCCTTCAACATCAGTTTTTTTAGCACGTTTTTTTCTTGTTTTTTTGGGTTTTTCAATAATTATTTCATCGATAGTATCATCCAAATCCATTGTTCCTACCTCCTTTCCTTTCGTTCCGGCGGCTTTCGCCGTCGAACATCAATACACTAACATATATAAAACATTATCAGTATAGTATATGCTACCAGCAATATAGGTGCTTACCGGCCAAAAAAAATAGGCTCTGCTAAAAGCCTATTTATCTTATATATCCTTGTTAATATAACTTCAATGCTGATTCGAGACCTTGAATCAATCGGTTAAAACTTGAACGATCATTACGCCATAGGGACCTCCAGTAATAACTCCGATTCCAATCCGTTTAAAATGAGGGTTCAATACATTACTGCGATGGGCGGAACTGGCCATTACACCTTCTTCTGCCCGGTAATAATCCGGCGCTCCAATTAAATTTTCGGCGGCGAACCGGTAATTATATTTCAGATGATCCAATTGATCGTAAACTGTTCCCAATCGCCGGGAATGATGACTGAAATAGTTAAACCGCACCATATCCAGACCTTTTACCTCAGACAGTTTTACCAAGACCTGATCGACCTCTAATTTCGCTAAACCAGCTTCCTCTCTTTCCTGGTTAACCAAGGAAACCATTTTGAACTCCTGATCCGTTAAAACAGTTCCCTCTTTTAAATTAAAGACGATGTTCGGAATCTTTCCGGTTGCCGCTTTTAGCTTGAAGGCCGGCGTATTGATGAAAAAAAAGCATTTTTGGGGTACGATTGGTTTAACTTCTTGAGCAATCGTAATTGCTGGATTAACAAGGATGAATATAAAAACAATGATTACTGTATAGATATTGAAAGATCGTCGCGGCATATTCGCTGAAATATAATAGCGCATATAACCTCCATAATTTACATTTTCCAATGCTGTGTCGATAAACTTTTTTCACCAAGCCAAAACCGGTCGTTTAACTATTTCAATCAGTAGCTTAATTCAATAGAAAGTTAAATAGCCCTTTATGTAAAATTGGGCAACCCCGGTAAAAAATTCCCTTAAAACGAATACAGGGCTTTTTAGCCCATTTTTTTTTAACTTGACTCTTTAGGATTTACATCAATTAGCCCTTCCCTGATTGCAAATAGAGCAATTTGAGTCCGGTTGGCCAATCCAAGTTTTTTTCGAATACTCGTTATGTAGTTTTTAGCGGTTTTTTCACTGATAAACAAAATTTTTCCAATTTGTCGATTATCTAAACCTTGGGCTACCAAGGGTAATATTTCTTTTTCACGCGGACTCAAAGCTCGTAATGGATCAGGTTGGCATTTACCATTCATTAACGGTGTCATGCCTCTCCCCCTCCACCCTACTCCTTGAGATTAAACTAATCATGGAGTAGGAATACTTTTCTGATTACATGATATGTCCACCCGTATCTAGCGGTGACCGACTTTATGCATAACCCAGCGTATAAAATAAATTTTTGAGATATCTAAAAACGTTGTGAAAAACCCTAATTTAAAGCAGTACACAACGTTTTTTAAAGAATAGTGATATTGCTTCCACTAAATTG
>JBJKPO010000405.1:0-3055 GCA_046706235.1 Bacillota bacterium
ACTAAACCCTCCTCGGAATCAAGGGGGGTTATTTTATTTTTTTCACTTTCCGCCGCCGGATATTTTAAAGCCTCTTCCTAGGTGTTGCAAGCCTTGACTCCCCGTATTAGTCAAGATCATGAACATATTGTAAAGCGTATGTTGGAACTTTTTACCGACGTGATCGTTTATATTTTAACCTGAATCCGGCAAGTAACTTAAAAATCTTTCTAAGATAGAGACTTGCCGGATCGAGGTTTAAACTATGATTCAATAAGTTTTATTTACCTGAAATTAGAAAAAAATCAAGCTTCTCCTTGACAAATTTATTAAACTATATTAATATTAAACTAGGTAAAATAAATTCGACTTTATTTGGTAAAATGCTGAATAATCCCCATACCAGAGTGCATATTAGGTTTGTATTATTATGCAATTAAGGAGGTTTTGAACATGTCAAAAACGGTAGGAATCGATTTGGGCACTACTAATTCGGTGGTGGCAATAATGGAGGGCGGGCAGCCGGCGGTAATCATTAACTCCGACGGCAGCAGGTTTACGCCGTCAGTGATGGGATTCGCCAAGTCCGGCGAACGGCTGGTGGGATCGCTTGCCAAACGGCAGGCGGTCTTAAATCCGGAGCGTACGATTTATTCGGCCAAACGGTTTATCGGGCGGCGTTATTCGGAAGTTCAACAAGAGATAAAGAATGTGCCGTATAAGGTGGTTTCGGGGCCCAATGACGCGGTGCGATTCGAGATCGGGGGTAAACTATACGCCCCGGAGGAGATCTCGGCCCAGGTATTGCGGAAGCTGGTTGAAGATGCCGCTAAGTTCGCGGGAGAAAAGATTACCGAGGCGGTAATTACCGTTCCGGCCTATTTCAATGACGCTCAGCGGCAGGCCACTAAGACGGCCGGGGAGATCGCCGGGCTGAAAGTTTTACGGATCATTAATGAGCCGACTGCGGCGGCTCTAGCTTACGGATTGGACAAACAAAAGAATGAAACCATCATGGTCTTTGATTTGGGCGGAGGTACTTTCGATGTTTCGATTTTAGAGGTCGGAGACGGTGTTTTTGAAGTTAAGGCCACCTCCGGCGACACCCATTTGGGTGGCGACGATTTCGACAAACGAATCGTCGATTGGCTGGCGGAAGATTTTAAGCGGGAACAGGGGGTCGATTTGCGAAATGACCGGCAGGCCTTGCAACGGTTGACGGAAGCGGCGGAAAAGGCCAAGATTGAGCTTTCCAGTATTATCGAGGCCAATATCTCGCTGCCGTTCATTACCGCGACGCCAAGCGGGCCCAAACACCTGGAGGCCAGGCTGACCCGAGCCAAATTCGATCAATTGACCGCGGATTTGGTGGACCGGTGTGTGGGTCCGGTGAAACAAGCGCTGGCTGATGCCAAGTTGAGCGAGAGTGACATTGACGAAGTGATTTTAGTCGGAGGTTCCACCCGAATTCCGGCGGTACAGGCTTTGGTCCGCAAATTGACCAACGGTAAGGACCCCAATCAAACAGTGAACCCCGATGAAGTTGTGGCGGTCGGGGCCGCGATTCAAGCCGGAGTATTGGGTGGGGAGGTTAAAGATGTCGTATTGCTGGATGTAACCCCGTTATCGCTCGGAGTGGAAACCATGGGTAGTGTGATGACCAAACTGGTGGAGCGGAACACTACCATTCCGGTACGGCGTAGCGAGATTTTTTCAACGGCCGAGGATAATCAGGCGGCGGTGGATATTCATATTTTACAAGGCGAGCGGGAGATGGCCCGGGATAACAGGACTTTGGGACATTTCCGACTGGAAGGTATCCGGCAGGCTCACCGGGGTCAACCACAGATCGATGTGACTTTCGATATTGACGCCAACGGGATTTTAACGGTTACCGCCCGCGATAAGGATACTAACAAAGAACAAACGGTAACCATTAGTGGTTCAACCCAGCTTTCCAAGGATGAGGTCGATCGGATGGTTCGGGATGCCGAAACCAATGCCGCTGAAGATCGCAAACGGCGTGAAGAAATAGAAGCCCGGAACCAACTTGATACCGCTGCATATCAGGTGGAGAACCGTTTGCGGGAACTGGGCGATCTGGCGCCGGTCAATGAAAAAGCCCGCGCCGAACAATTGATTGAAGAAGCCAGGAGCTTGATCAAGGCCAATTCATCCGATATAAGCCATATTCGCAAGTTAACCAGCGATTTACAACAATTGGCTTACGGGCTGACGGACGAGAGTTCCGGAACAGCCGGGACAAATGAATATAATAATGCAGATTATAATAATGCAGATTATAATAATGCAAATTATAATAATACAAATTATAATAATGCAAATTATAATAATGAAAATTATCAACGCGGTGGAGACGACGTGATCGACGCGGATTACAGGGCAACCTAACTCCGCGTTACATACCGCGTTAGGCTAGGAGAGGTGTGGTTAGGCCATGGCGGTAAAATACCGAGATTATTATGAGATTTTGGGGGTTTCCCGGACGGCGACCGAGGATGAGATCAAGAAGGCATTTCGCAAGCTGGCCCGGAAGTATCATCCGGATGTAAATCCGGGGGATAAAACCGCTGAAGAAAAGTTTAAGGAAATAAATGAGGCGTATACGGTGCTTTCCGATCCGGAAAAACGGCGCCGTTACGATCAGTTAGGGCCCAACTACCGGGATGGCGCGGATTTTACTCCGCCGCACGGTTGGGAATATACCACCGCCAATTACGAGGATCTTGGGAATTTATTTGGGGGGGGAGCCTTTGATTTCAGCGACTTTTTTGCCAGCTTTTTCGGAGGCGGGTCGCGGATGAACGCGGGACAACGTGGGACTGGAACGGTTTTTTCCGCCAAGGGTAAGGATGTTGAAGCGGAATTGTCTCTAACGCTAAAAGAAGCCTACCATGGCGGCCCGCATCACTTTCGTTACGACATGCAGGAAAAGTGCCCGACGTGTAATGGGGTCATTAATCTCAGAAAAACTTGTCCTTCTTGTAAGGGATTACAATATATTAATAATCGCAAACAATTGGAAGTCAATATTCCCGCCGGTGTTCGCCAAGGC
>JBJKPO010000406.1:0-4924 GCA_046706235.1 Bacillota bacterium
CGGTTTACCCGGCGCCCGGGACAAAATTATGGTATTCTTATCCAATCGGAACTATCCAACCGGCAAGACTTTTCCGGCTCGAATTATCGGCACCGATCCCAAAACCGATATCGCTGTTTTAAAAATAGACGCGCACAATTTACCGGTTCCAAAATGGGCAGATTCAAGTCAAGTTCAAGTAGGACAAACTGCAATTGCGATAGGTAATCCCCTGGCTGAAAATTTGCAAAACACCGTAACCGCCGGAGTAGTTAGCGCCAATAATCGGGTATTGACCATCAATCAGAACCAACAATTAAAAAACGTGATTCAAACCGACGCTTCAATTAATCCTGGTAATTCAGGCGGACCCTTACTGGACAGCAGAGGGAATATTATCGGAATTAACACTTATTTCGCGGCAAATTCCCAGGGAATTGGATTTTCAATCCCCAGCAATACAGTGAAGGGTGTGGCCGAAGTATTAATTGCCAAAGGTTATGTGCCGCGGCCGGGCCTGGGAATCATTTATATCCCTTTGGACTTGGATACAGTAAAGCAAATGGAGGAATGGAGCGGCGGTGTCCGGCTTCCCACTGAACACGGACTGTTTATTTCCAAGGTATTAAAAGGTAGTCCGGCCGAAGAAGCCGGATTACAACCCGGTGATATTATTATTAACGTTAATGGAAAACCAGTCGAAAGTCATGAACAGGTTAGAGAGGTTATATCAAAGTTTCCGGTGGGAACGCGCTTGCAAGTTGAATTTTATCGCGGGGATGAAATAAAGACATTATCGGTTCGAGTTGGTGAATCACGGGGGTAGAATATGAACCGGATCCGGATAATTACAGTTGGAAAACTTAAAGAACCTTATTATACAATGGCTCAGGCGGAATATTTGACACGGTTGAAAGTTTATTTGAAACTGGAACTGATTGAGGTCGACGATTTGCCGAGTTCCGAAAAAGCCGGTCCTGCTCAAGAAAAGGCGGTTTTAAGGAAGGAAGCCGCGGCAATTAAAAATGTGATTTCTCCCAAGGATTACGTAATCACCCTCGAACGCCGGGGTAAAGAAATGACTTCACTTCAATTGGCGGAATTTTTAAACCAGCGGACCTTTTACAGCGAACCGCTGGTTTTCATTGTCGGGGGGTCATTGGGACTGGATGATGAGCTGTTAAAAACCGCTAAACTTAAATTAAGTTTTTCGAAATTGACTTTTCCTCATCAACTATTCAGGATCATGCTGCTAGAGCAAATTTACCGGGCGGTAAAGATTAATAGAGGCGAGCCTTATCATAAGTGATTTACCATTAGGATGTGATCCCAATGTCCATTTATAATCAACTCCCCCGAAGTGTTCCGGAAGCGCAGGGCGTATCGTCGGCCGGTATATTGGCGTTTTTGGAAGCTGTAGCAGCGGAGACCGCGGGAAAAGATAATCAGGAATTACACAGTTTTATGATGTTGCGCCACGGATACGTCATCGCCGAGGGGTGGTGGTCGCCTTACGGGCCGCAACTATCGCATACTTTGTTCTCTTTAAGTAAAAGTTTTACTGGGACTGCCATTGGATTGGCGGTTGCCGAGGGCCGTTTGTCAATAGACGATTTCGTCATATCTATCTTCCCGGAAGATCTGCCGGAAAAAGTCAGTCCGAATTTGGCCGCCATACGCGTCAGGCATTTATTAACCATGACCACCGGGCATGCCAATGACACCATGACCATGGAGACTTTAGTCTGGGGTCCGGGCAGGTATTGGCGGGTGAAGGGCTGGGAGGATGGTAAATGGGTTAAGAACTTTTTGGCTGTTCCGGTGGATGATCTGCCGGGAACACGTTTCTTATATGATAGCGGCGCATCCTATCTACTTTCAGCCATTATTCAAAAGGTGACGGGTCAAACACTATTCGATTATTTGAACCCGCGGCTATTTGAACCGTTGGCCATCAACGAGATTTTCTGGGAGAGTTGTCCCGGGGGTATCAATCTAGGCGGAATGGGTTTATACCTTAAGACCGGGGATATTGCCAAATTTGGTCAACTTTACCTGCAAAGAGGGATTTGGGAGGGCCGGCGGATTATACCTCAATCGTGGGTCGAGGAGGCAACCACCAGTCATATTAAGATTGAAGCCGGAGAGAATAGTGAAAATACCAAGGTTGGTTATGGTTACCATTTTTGGCGGGAATACTATAATAGTTATTGCGCAACCGGCGCTTTCGGACAATATTGTATCGTCTTGGATGAATTAGACACGGTAATTGTAATAACCGCTGCTCTTAGCGATACTCAAAAAATTTTAAAACTGATCTGGCAATATATATTACCGGCAATTTCGGATATACCACTACTGGAAAACAAAGAAGTTCAAATGGATTTAACTAAAAAATTAGTTTCACTCGATTTGATCCCAAAAATACCAACAATATCTTCTGATTTTATCGCTCGAATTTCCGGTAAACATTACTTATTAGCTCCAAATAACCTTGATTTGCGCGAAGTTACGCTTATTTTTAGCGGGGATGAATGCCGGATTACATTTCAGAATCGATATGGGGAACATCAAATAAATTGCGGAGTCGGAGCATGGCGGTTCGGAACAACGCAATTTCCGGGGTTTAAGTCACGGATTGCGGCTTGTTGCGGTTGGACGGCTAATAATGTGCTGGAGGTTACGATGCGTTACATTGAGACCCTTCTATGGGACAAGGCAGTATTTTGTTTTGATCATGAAAATTTAAAGCTGGAAATTCGCCCTAATATTCCATATGATGGTAAAGAACGATTGCCGATTGAGGGAAGAAGTTTAGAGTATGATAACAAACTTTAATTGAAACAAAAGAATTTCCATAGTCCTTTAAATAGCAAGACTACAATATATAGCTGTTTAGGACAAACAGAGCTATATATTGTATATCTTGGTGTTTTAAATACTTTTTGGGACAGCCCCTTTAAATTTTATACTGTTTAGACGGGTAGACAAATAACCTGGCCTACTTGAAGAGGAATGCCAAAGTTTACGTAAGGATTGGTGGCGATGATTGCATCGGTTGAAATGCCGAATCTGGCGGATATACTATAAAGACTCTCGCCTGGTTGTACGGTATAGGGAGTTGCTCCCACGGGACAACCTGTATAAGGGTAATACGGATAATATGGTGCTCGATAATAAGGCCGATAATATGGCGGTCGATAAGGGGGTCGTCTTTGCGGCCTACGTTCCGGTCTGCGCTCCGGTGTAGACGGCCGAGTTGGCGGCGGATCGGGAATCGCAATGACTTGGCCGATCATCAGGTTATCGGGGTCTATACCGGGATTTGCTTCCATAATGTCTTCCACGGTAGTATTGTATTGCCCGGCTAAATCCCATAAAGTATCACCCGGTTGAATAGTATATTGAGTTACTTCAGAACCACTACTTGACGTCATTTTTTATCACCTCGTTTGTTTTTTTTTCTTTTGGCTGTTTATAACATATATTATGTGGAAATGCTTAAATCCGTCTTATGCCAAAGACACTATTTAGTACTAAGTCTCGGTTTTCAATTCGTTGATATTACGGATAATAATATATACGAATGACTTTCCGCCTTCTTCCCCTGGAATATTTAATATATTATCCTAAAAATCACCCATAGATTTTATTATGTCAACTTGATAAAATATTATATAATCTTTTTTATGTTTTTCAAGGAAAATGCAGTATCATAACCCGGACAAGCCGGAACCAACAAGGGATTTATCGATCATCTGATAATTTCTTTTCCAAAAAAAAACAGGCATTGGACGGGTTAGGGACTAATGGAGGTTAAAAGTGATGCTATTGAGAAAGGGCTTTCTAAAAAGTTTATTGATTATGTTAACTATAACGATTTTCTTATCACTTTCGGGAATTTCCTTAGCCGGTTCTGCGGATTTGAGCACTGTACAAACTGTAATTGCTAATGATGCCAAATCCGGGGCGGTTATATTTCGAAAACACGGAGCCTATTTTTACGCGCTGTCACGGGGGAAAAAAATCATTAGTACCGGTCAAATAATACCGCGGCAGCTTATTATCAAATATAAAAAAGTTCCTAAAAAAACTCGAAGGCACAACTCAATTAGGTCGATTATTGCCAGATTTCGGGCCAAGTCGAAAGAGCTTAACCGTAATTTAGGATTAACTTTAGTTCAGCTACCTAAAGACCGAAATTATTTTAAAATTTTACAAGAGTTAACTAAAAATCCGAATATAAAATACGTGGAACCAAATTATATTGTAAAGGCCCAATTTGTTCCGAATGACCCATATTATGCTTTTCAATGGGGGCCAAGAATAATAAATACGGAGTCTGCCTGGGATAAAGTGGATATTTCAAAAAGAGCTCAAGTCAAAATCGCCGTTCTTGATTCGGGGATTAATCCAAATCATGAAGATTTGAAAGACAGTTTGATTCCGGGTTACGATATTGTTAATAATGATAATGATACTTCCGACTCTTTGGGGCATGGGACTCATGTCGCGGGTATTGCCGCCGGATTAGCCGGTAATGGTATCGGTATTACAGGAATTGCCAGTGGTTGCAAAATAATGCCGGTTAAAGTTTTAGGGGATAACGGCAGCGGCAGTGATGCGGATATCGTTGCAGGAATTAAATATGCCACCGATCATGGCGCCCAGGTTATCAATATGAGTTTGGGAGGGCCTGGTTCAAGCGATGCAATCCAGGACGCGGTTAATTATGCAACCATTCACGGAGTAAATGTGGTGGTAGCTGCAGGAAATGAGAATGGGCCGATAGATACACCGGGAAATTGCCGGGGGGTAATTACGGTAGGCGCGATAGTAAAAAATAATGAAAAAAAGGCTGATTATTCGAATTTTGGGCCTAAATTAGATGTGGTTGCACCTGGATCAACTATTTTAAGCACATATATAGGTAATTCCGGACCTT
>JBJKPO010000407.1:0-6640 GCA_046706235.1 Bacillota bacterium
TGCCGATTGCCCCAAGTCCCTCACCTTTACTGGGCTGGATGATAATCACCTCTACCAGCGCGACACAAACAATTAAAAGTAAGATTTGCATGGCAAGTTTCATGAAAATACCTCCCACCTAAAAAACTAACTAAAACACGGGTTTTCAAACTATTAAAAAACTTCACCAAGTTCCCCCCCTTTGTTACGCTTTAGTTGTTCGACAAAACTAAAGCAATTCCTCTAAATATCTACAGTGTTAATTAAGTTATCGGAAATTAACTCAAAAAAAAAAGGGCTTTTTGCCCAAAACTTGCAATAGATTTACTTGAACGGTCAGATCAATTTATCGTAAAGTTCCACCAGCAACAGCACCAGACCAAAGGCGATTGATAACCACAACGTGATTTTATCCAGTAACTTTTCAAGTCCTTTGTTCTTCGCAAAGAACACCTGGCCTCCGGTGCCGATTGCGCCAAGTCCCTCACCTTTACTGGGCTGGATGATAATCACCACTACCAGCGCGACACTAACAATTAAAAGTAAGATTTGCATGGCAAGTTTCATGAAAATACCTCCCACCTAAAAAACTATATAAAAACCTACAATATTGTAGCATATTAAGGCGGGATTCGCAAGTTTAAATATTATAAAACGCTTTCCGTCCCGGATAAATCGCCTCATCGCCCAGGGAATCCTCAATTCGTAATAATTGATTATATTTGGCGACCCGATCGGTGCGGGAAGGAGCTCCGGTTTTAATCTGGCCCGCATTGGTGGCGACTACGATGTCGGCAATGGTGACATCCTCGGTCTCACCGGAACGGTGGGAAACAATTGCGGTATACCCAGCCTGTTTGGCCATTTCAATGGCATCCAGCGTTTCAGTTAAGGTCCCGATTTGATTGACTTTAATTAATATCGAATTGGTCACTCCCATGGTAATCCCTTTACTTAGCCTTTCGGTATTGGTTACGAACAGATCGTCTCCCACCAGTTGTATTTTGTTACCCAAACGCTCGGTAAGTATTTTCCAGCCATCCCAATCTTCTTCGGCCATTCCGTCTTCAATGGAGATGATTGGATAGTTACTCGCCAGTTCAGCCCAAAATTCCACCATTTCCTCCGGGGATTTCAATAGATCGGACTTCCAAAAGTAGTATTTGCCTTCGGCGCCTTTTTTCTTTCCTTCATCCCATAATTCGGTGGCGGCGGGATCCATCGCAATCATAATATCGCTCCCTGGTTTAAACCCGGCGGCTTGAATCGCCGCCATAATTACGTCAAGCGCTTCCTGGTTGCTTTTTAGATTTGGCGCGTAACCGCCTTCATCACCAACCGCCGTGCCGTAACCTTGATCTTTTAGTACCTTCTTTAATGCATGGAAAATTTCCGCGCCCCAGCGCAGACATTCCGAGAAACTGGAAGCCCCAACCGGCATTATCATGAATTCCTGGAGATCGACGCTATTATCGGCGTGTTTTCCACCATTTAATATATTCATCATCGGCACCGGTAATTGCTTGGCATTAACCCCTCCCAGGTAACGGTACAGCGGAAGAGCCAGACTATTTGCCGCGGCTTTGGCGACCGCCAGCGAAACTCCCAAAATAGCATTTGCACCCAATTTACTCTTATTTGGAGTACCGTCAAGCTCAATCATCACCTTGTCGACCGCCACTTGATCAAGCGCATCCAAACCTACCACTTCGGCGGTGATCTCATCATTTACGTTATCAACCGCCTTCTGGACCCCTTTGCCGAGATAACGGCCTTTATCGCCATCGCGGAGTTCAACCGCTTCGAAAGCTCCAGTTGAAGCCCCCGAAGGTACCGCAGCCCTGCCGGTGCTTCCGTCGGCCAGTTCAACCTCAACTTCAACCGTCGGGTTACCACGCGAATCCAGTATCTCGCGGGCGTAAATATCTACAATCGTAGTCAATTTAATTCCTCCTTTTTATTATTTACTAATTAACGATCTTCCCGTCATTTCCACCGGTTTCGGAATCTCCAGCATATCCAGGATTGTAGGGGCTAAATCGGCCAGAATCCCGTTTTTAACTTGATAAGGCGGCTTTACTCCAGCGATAATTACTGGTACCGGTGAAGTGGTATGAGCGGTAAAAGGTTCACCGGTTTGGTAGTCAACCATTTGTTCGGCATTACCATGATCGGCGGTAATAATCACCGCGCCGCCACGAGCTAAAATTTCCGGAACGACTTTGGATAAACAATGATCAACCGCTTCAACCGCTTTTTGAGCGGCGGCCATGACTCCGGTATGGCCCACCATATCACAGTTGGCGTAATTCATGATGATAACATCATATTTATCCTGACCAATCTCCTTCAACAAGGTATCGGTAACCTCGTAAGCGCTCATCTCCGGCTGCTGATCGTAAGTCGGAACCTTAGGAGAAGGAATCAGGATCCGGTCCTCTAAAGGGTAAGGGGTTTCTTCGCCACCATTGAAAAAGAAAGTAACATGGGCATATTTCTCGGTTTCCGCAATCCGCAACTGTTTCAACCCATGATTACCCAATACTTCCGCCAAAATATTTTTCAATTTTTCTTCCGGGGGAAAAAGTAACGGAACTTTTAAAGTTTCATCATATTGAGTCATGCAAACGAAATATGGTTTTAAATATTCCCGGCGCTCAAAGCCATTAAAATCAGGATCAATAAAAGCTCTGGTAATCTCCCGGGCCCGGTCCGGTCTGAAGTTAAAATAGATAACTGGTTCTCCGGTTTGTATCACGCCCACCGGTTTTCCATTTCGGGTGATTACTGTCGGCAATACGAACTCATCGGTAATATCCTTGGCGTATGAGTTTTTGATCGCCTGAATGGCGGAATCAGCCTCTTCCCCCTGGCCATAAACCATTGCCGTATAAGCCTTTTCAACCCTGTCCCACCGCTTATCACGATCCATTGCATAATAACGGCCGGAAACCGTGGCAATCCGTCCGACTCCTTTTTCCGCGCATACTTTTTCCAGTTCGGCGATATATTCCTGAGCGCTGGCCGGCGGGGTATCCCGGCCGTCCAAATAAGCGTGAATATAGATTTCTTTGATCCCAAACTCTTTGGCGAGTTGAATCAATCCGTAAAGATGCTCCGTATGGCTGTGCACCCCTCCCGGAGAAACCAACCCCATCAGATGCAACGATCGGTTTTCCTTGACCGTATAATTCATTAAATCCAGAAAAACCTGATTTTGTTTTAATTCACCTTCGCGCAACGCTTTTGATATTCTTACTAAACTTTGATAAACTACTCTCCCGGCGCCGATATTTAAATGACCGACTTCCGAGGTGCCCATTTGTCCTTCGGGTAATCCGACCGCTTCCCCGGAACACAACAACGTGGCATGCGGATGGGTTGAAAACAGGCTGTCCAGATAAGGAGTCCGGGCTTGTTTCACCGCATTGGCTTCCAGGTTTGGATTTTCCCCCCACCCATCTAAAATAATTAAGGCAGCAGGTCTGTATTTCATTATTGTCCTCCTCGACCAGGATTGACTACCAGGATTTCGGAATTAACAGGATTTCAGGATTTAAAAACGAAAATCTCCGTTAGTATTTCACAATCTTCAGGAATGAATCCACTTCTAAACTGGCGCCGCCGACTAATGCGCCGTCGATTTCCGGTTGATCCATAAACTCCTTGAAATTATTGGGTTTAACACTGCCGCCGTATTGAATCCGCATCTGTTGCGCGGCTTCATTACCAAACTTGGCGGCGACGGTATTTCGGATAAGACCGATGACTTGATTGGCGTCGTTCCCGTTGGATGAACGGCCGGTCCCGATAGCCCAAATCGGTTCGTAGGCGATCACGATTTCCGGTATCGCCGCCGGGTTTATTTCGGCCAAAGCTTGCTCCGTCTGCCGTTTGACCAGGGAATCGGTTTCACCCGCTTCCCTTTGGGATAATGACTCACCCACGCAAATAATCGGCTTGATACCCGCGGCCAAGGCCGCTTTCACTTTTAAATTAACGCCGGCGTCGGTCTCGCCGAAATGCTCCCGGCGTTCCGAATGGCCGATAATCACGTAATCGCAACCGATATCCTTTAGCATCAATGGTGAAATTTCTCCCGTAAAAGCGCCTTGTTCCTTCCAATATAAATTTTGAGCGCCCAGCCCGTATGGAGTTCCTTTCACTAATTCCTTTACGGCGCTTAATGAGGTAAATGGAGGGCAAAAAACAACCTCCACACCGGTAAAACCGCTTAATTTCTCAATAAGCCCCGATACTAGCTGTTTAGCTTCGGGAATGGTTTTATACATTTTCCAATTCCCGGCGATAATTGGTTTTCGCATCTGTATCCTCCTATTTATTGGTCAATGCCGCGATACCCGGCAATTCAATACCTTCGAGAAATTCCAACGAAGCGCCGCCGCCGGTGGACACATGGGTCACTTTACCGGCAAAACCCATTTGTTCGACCGCCGCCGCCGAATCGCCGCCGCCGACAATCGTGGTTCCCTTGCATTTTGACAAAGCTTCGGCAATTGCCTTGGTCCCCGCGGCAAATTGAGGCACCTCAAATACACCCATCGGCCCGTTCCAAATTACCGTTTTTGCGCCAAGGATTTCCTGGAAATAAATCTTGATTGTCTCCGGTCCGATATCGACCGCTTGCATATCGGCGGGTATACTTTCGGATGTAACGGTCTTAGTTACGGTCGGAGCTTTAAAATTATCAGTAACCACATCATCCACCGGGAGCAATATCTTTACACCCTTGACCTTTGCCTTGGCTATCATCTCTTTCACAAAATCAATCTTTTCGGCATCCAACAACGACTTACCGATTTCCAATCCCTGGGCCTTTAAAAATGTATAGGCCATACCGCCGCCAATAATCAGTGTGTTCACTTTTTCCAGTAGATTAGTAATAACTCCCAATTTATCGGAAACTTTGGCTCCACCGAGAATGGCGATAAACGGATGTTCCGGGCTTTCCAGGGCCTTGCCCATAATATCGATTTCCTTTTGCATCAAATACCCGGCCACAGCCGGTTTTAAGAATTTAGCAACTCCCGCGGTTGAGGCATGGGCCCGGTGCGCGGTTCCAAAGGCGTCGTTTACGTATATATCGGCAAGTTCCGCTAGTTTTCCCGCGAAAGCTTCATCGTTGGCTTCTTCCTCTTTATAAAAACGGACGTTTTCCAATAATAACACTCCGCTAAAGGGCAAATCGGCAATGGCTTTTTTGGGTTCTTCCCCAATGGAATCATTAACTTTAACCACCGGCTTGCCTAACAACTCTCCTAATCGCTTACCGATGTTATCCATTCGGTATTTATCACTCGGCCCGCCTTTGGGACGGCCGAAATGGGAAACCAGGATTACCTTGGCGCCATTGCCGGCAAGTTTTTGAATGGTGGGAAGCGCGGCCTTAATACGCCGATCATCGGTAATATTCCCGTTATCATCCACCGGCACGTTAAAATCCACCCTCACCAAAACCCGCTTGCCTTTCACATCAATATCATCAATTGATAATTTATTCATTGGCATGGACCTCCTTAGTTCAAGGGACGAATATAAATATTCGTCCCCCCAAAATTATAGACATTATTTGTTCATCATATACACCAGCAAATCAACCACCCGGTTGGAATAACCCCATTCATTATCATACCAGGAAACGACCTTAAAAAACCGTTTTTCACCTTTGAGATTGTTTTGTAACGTCGCCAAAGAATCATAAATGGATGAACGATCATCATGAATAAAGTCGGTGGAAACGACTTCCTCGTCGGCGATACCCAGAATTCCCTTTAAGTAAGAGCCGGCCGCTTTTTTCAGTAATGAGTCGATCTCCTCAATGGAAGTATCCTTCACCGAACGGAAAGTTAAATCGACTACCGAAACATCCGGACTGGGAACTCTAAAGGCCATACCGGTTAACTTTCCTTTAGTGGCCGGTAATACTTCGCCAACGGCCTTGGCGGCGCCGGTAGTGGAAGGGATAATGTTAATTGCCGCCGCTCTACCACCCCGCCAATCTTTTTTCGAAGGACCATCAACCGTTTTTTGGGTCGCGGTATAAGAATGAATTGTGGTCATCAAACCGGTCTCGATGCCGATTCCCTCTTTCAATAAAACATGGACCAATGGGGCCAAACAATTCGTGGTGCAAGAAGCATTGGAAACGATATTGTGTTTGACGGGATCGTATTCGTTTTCATTGACGCCCATTACTATCGTCTTTACATCGCCTTTACCCGGAGCGGAAATAATGACTTTCTTGGCGCCGGCGTCCAAATGACCCTTGGCTTTTTCCGAGGTGGTAAATAAACCGGTGGATTCGATGACGTAATCGACCCCGAGGGTTTTCCATGGTAATTGGGCCGGTTCCTTGGTGGCCAAGATACATTGAATCTTATGTCCGTTAACGATCAAAACGTCCGGCGTCTCAAGATCCGGTTTGCTTTTTGCGGTGGCTAATTCACCCTTAAACTTGCCGTGAATGGAATCATACTTCAATTGATACGCGAAATAATCGGCGTCGGTGCTGATATCTACCACTGCAACCACGTCAATCGTCTTCCCAAGGAGCCCTTTGTTAACCAAAGCGCTGAAAACCAATCTTCCGATCCTACCGAAACCATTGATACCAACTTTTACTGCCATGTTGCATTCCTCC
>JBJKPO010000408.1:0-2336 GCA_046706235.1 Bacillota bacterium
TCAGCACATCCGGGTCATGGGTCGAAAAAATAAAGGTGGTTCTTTCCTTTTCATTCAACTCGCGCATCAACTCTAAAATCGACTGACTGGTTTCCGAATCCAGATTGGCGGTCGGCTCATCGGCCAATACGATTTCGGGGTTGGTCACCAGCGCCCGGGCGATGGCGACCCTTTGCCGCTGCCCGCCGGATAATTCCGCCGGTTTATGTTCGATAAACTCCGTCAAACCGACTTCTTCGATTAGTTTTTCAGCTCTGGCCTTGATTTCGCTTTTATTGTGTTTTTTCATCAGTAGTAACGGGAACTCCACATTTTCCCGGACATTCAGCACCGGAATCAAATTGAAAGTTTGAAAGATAAATCCGATTTTGTGCAAACGCAGGTCGGTGACCTGCTTGTCGTTGAGCTTGGTTATCTCATCACCGTGAACCTTTATATTGCCGGTGGTCGGTGTATCAATACACCCGATAATATTAAGTAACGTAGTTTTTCCACTCCCGGAAGGGCCGATAATCGACATAAACGCCCCTTCCTCCACCATTAAATCAACGCCCCGCAATGCATGAACCGTGGTATTACCCAAAGGGTAATCTTTTTTGACCTCGCTTACTTCGATAACATTCATTGAATTGCTCCTTTCGTCGATAATTAAAACCCGAAAATTAAAATGATATCGTTAATTTTTTTAAGGAGAATTAAGTGGAAAAACTTCACTGTTTTTTTGGCTGACGGCTGTTTCTTTATATTGAAAACGTATGGTACTGATTTTTTATTTCAGATATCCAGATTAATTATACTCTCGCTATGTTATTTTTTAGTATCCGGGAGATTACAAATTTGTATTCAAACTAAATATACGGGTGGCTATAAAAAAAGTCTGATATTTTTCGAAGCTATTTGTAGATTGATGGAAAATAAGAGGCCGGCGCTAAACCTTTTTGAGTTTCTGGATCCAGCTCTCCATAATAGATATCCATTAATTGTTTCGGTTTGTATTCCCCGGAAACCACTTTTTTTATTCGCCGGGTACGTTCCGCATTGGCGGCAGGCCGGTTGAGGATATTGAAATTAACGGGGGCTATAATCATGGCCACGATGGATAAGTACTCTTCTTCATTCAATTGATTGAGTGGTTTTTGATAATAGATCCGCGCGGCCGCCTCGAAACCAATCACCGGTTTACCGGCGACATTACCGAAAAACAAATTATTAATGAATAAAGTTAATTGATCGTCTTTGGAGGTTAACGGGTCCAAAGCGAACCGGGCGATTAGGGTTTGTTGAATCTTTGCGAGGCCTGGTTTAAAGTGCTTGAAATAATATATCTTCACCAAACTCTGAGTAATAGTGGTCAATCCCGCTCCAGGAGTTTTAAGATCCACCCCGTGATGGCTGTAAAAATTGGGGTCCTCGACCGCTAATAAAGCATCTAATTGCCAACGGCTTAAATCTTTATTTTTACCGTATTTTTTCCCGAATTTAGGGCATTGACGATAATTTTGGGCGTATCAATCCGGGCTTTGACGACCACCACCGTAAAGTAAGAGATTATAACCAATATAATCAGAGCCATTGAACCAATGATAATTTTCGGCTTATTTTTCATCGTTATTTTTTCCTTTCGGTTGCGCGTTTCGGAGTTATCCTTCTTTCTTCCATCGTTAAATCCCCAAAAAAGAAACGGCGGGAAAATCCCGCCGTTTAAACGATACAAAATTAATATTCCGGTTACCATCCAATGGCGACAATCAGCCATTGCGGATTGCCATGGGAAATATATGATGAATATCCTCCCACATCGTCATATGGGAACCCGTAAGACAAACCGTTGATAGCGATGTCGTGCATAAATTTAGCATAATACATGCAAGGCGCGGCTTGATAGAAAGTAGCCGGGTTCGACCATAAGCCTTGATTCAATAATCTTCCGTCGGAACTGAAGGTTCCGGAAGTCGCTCCAACATGCCTGAAAATAGCGGCTGACAGGTCGGGATATGCGCCGAGCCCACTGCCGTTCGGACCCGGGGTGGGAATCGTGATCCCATTGTTCGCCCATATTTGAGCTTGGTAAGAATTATAGTATGTCGCATATGGTCCACCCGCATTGAATCCCGCGGCGCCAGGTTCTACGATTCGATAAGGAGCTTGCATCTGCGCACAGTTTTGAAATTCAACGGGTACCGAATTCATATACCGTTGGAAGGTTGCCGCGCGGTCTTCCGCAAAGGTGGCTTGATTTTCACCGACCTGTACATCATAACCGTCCGCACAATGCATTCTCATGGCTATTTTCAAGCCGAAAGCATCGACCCGGGTAGTGTTACCGTTAAATTGAG
>JBJKPO010000409.1:0-2494 GCA_046706235.1 Bacillota bacterium
ACGTTACAATATTAAAATTGAACTGGATCATATTTGGCGTTTAAAAAATATCGGGGAAGCATATGAAATTTTTAAACAACGGATAAATTCGGTATAGATTCGCTGTAGATTAAGAGGGTGAGAAATCACGATGAATAAGGTTTATATCAGGTCGATCGGCTATTATATACCCAAGGGAAGGCTTTCCAATGAAGCAATTTTAGCTGAAGTTCGGGCTGCCAATGAAAGTTTATTCAGCCGGGAGGAGTTGGAACTAATCCTCTACGGTAATAGCCGGAAGTTTGAGTTCTTAGGGATTAAGACCAGGTCATTTTGCCGGGAGGAAGATAATGATAACGCGATCGCGATGGCTTATAAAGCTGCTCTGGACGCGCTTAAAAAAGCGAAACTCCATGCTAATCAAATTGACTGCCTAATCGTATCCGGCGTTTCCAATCCATTCCGGGAGCCCACCATGGCGATGGCCCTGGCTAAACAACTGGCGCTGGAGTCGGGTGATTTCTTTGATATTAATGATACTTGTAATGGATTCATGAAAAGTATCGATGTGGCCGGCCAATATATCAAAACCGGAAGGTACCGGAATATTTTGCTGGTTACCAGTGAAAATCCTTATGAAATCGCCGCGGGATTAGGTATCGATTACCGGCTCAAGAGTATCGATGAAGTAGATAATAAGTTCTCCACGCTGCTGGTGGGTAGTGGGGCTGCGGCGATGGTGCTGAGCGTAACCGGGGAACGGAAGGAGATCATTAATTACGCGGAAAAAAGGGAGACGATTAATTGGGATGCCTCGCTCCTGACCATTCCCGGCATAAGTTTACCGGATTCAAAAACCGGGGCTAAAAGTTGCGGCGTTTGGACCGATGCCCGCCTGGTCTCGGCCCAGGTCATCAAGGAAGTACCCGGTTTTGTAAAGCAGACGGCGTACCAATGGAAGATGACTGTCGATGATTTTGATGTAATAGTCATGCATCAGCTTGGCAATAATGTAACTTTTGCGACGTTGGACGGGTTACGGGTAAATCATGATAAAGCTCCGGTGAACACTTTTCAGGAATTTGGGAATTTAGCGAGCGCGAATATCCCGGTCAATCTTGCCCGCGCCGCTGAGGCCGGACATATAAAAGAAGGGGATTCGGTATTATTGATCAGCAGCGCCTGCGGTCTTTCTTATTCGCTCATTCATCTCAAATGGTAAAGTACTACTATAGTAATAGTAAGTGGGAGATTAAAAGCTGATGATAGAGGCAAATAAAAAAACGGCGCAACTTCTGATCAATAATTATGAAGACATTGATCACCTTAAAAAAAAGATACTGGACGCCCCTTATCAAGCGCTAGACCCGGATACGCCGATCTGCAGGTTTCGTGGGTCACTGGCCGATGGTAGAGAGGGTTTTGATAAGATCAGGCTGATTGGCTGGCAGCGCAATATTGCCAGGTTGCGTAAAATGGATGTTTCACTGCCGGCGATTGTCACTTTAACCATAAACGGCAATCGGGTCATTGAAGATATTAGCCTGGATCCTTCTTTCAAGGGCAGCAAGGGACTGATGTGCTGTTGGAAATACCTGAACCGGAATTTAAAATCAGTATTTCAGGGACAGGTTTTTGATAATACCTTTATTCAAAGAGCGAAATTGGAATCAACGCATTGTTATCACCTTTTTGAGGTATTGAGCGGTATTTATTCCTATTATCAAATTTTAAAAGCGAACAATTTCGCGGAAATCTCCCCGGATCAATATGCTTACGAAGAAGAAGCAATTGATAGCTATGTTGAAAATGGGACGGTTAATTCTTTGGGAGTGCAGTTATTAAAAGGAAAAGCCCCTATTGATTTCAGACTGAACTTGCCTTATATCATTAATAGGGTCAGCTTTGATAAAAACGGTGTGCTAAAGACGGAACAAGGGATTCAAGCGGAATTTTTCCTGGATGAAAAACCGGTCTTATCAGAAATGGTCACGATTAATAACCAAATGGCACACGCGGTGGATTTGTCAAAATTTCTGTTTAAATGTATTCAGCAGCTAAAACAACGGTTAGGTTCCGGCGGGAATATCCGTATCTTCAATACCAATCTCTATCCGCAAGCTTATATCGGGATGCTGATTCAGTCGATCGCCATCCGGCTTTTTAATAACAATTATAATTATATCATGCACGCCCTTACCGCGTTACAGCGGTCCGGTGAGCAGCCTTTATGCATAGGCGCTCTAGTCGATCAAAATGAAGCAGACCGGTATTTTCCCGGATATAATTTTGCGGATTTAATTTGAAGGAGTTGTTCATGAATTTTAAAAGACCAACCTTGGATTGTGTACTCGAAACGATTGCGGAACAATATGCCGCAAAGCCGGCCATTATTTTTGAAGATTTAGAGATCACTTACCGGGAGCTTTATGCCCGTTCCAAAAACCTGGCACTTGGTCTTAAAACCCTAGGTGTCGGTAAGAATGATAAAGTGGCAATTCTGCTGCCCAATTGC
>JBJKPO010000410.1:0-2669 GCA_046706235.1 Bacillota bacterium
CCGGATAAGGAGCGTAATCCCTATATTTTTACCATTTTTTAAGGCCAAAATTTTATACCGATATTTTGTTGTCAAGGTTCGATAATTCTTGAACTTTTAGGGTTTACTTGCCGGATGCAAGTTAAATGCAATTACCGGTTCATCGCTGTATCCGCTTTTTTCATTGTTGGCAAGCGAGAAGAATTTCACCTATAACTCATTGATTAGTAAAAATGATGATAAAACAAGAAATATGCTTATACCGGTATTATTGACGCTTTCACTAGCCGGATTGGTTAATATATCAAAAAGTCCATAATTAGTAAAAGTTTAGTTATATTTGATTGCGAAATTAGCTAATGGAGTGATTGATATCGATATACTAAAAACTGGTATTTTAAAAACAAACTTTGACTTAACCCAAATCAATAGCAACCCAACCTCTTGGAATATGGAAATTCTAACTGAAATTTTAAAGTATTTACGGATTCAAGGGATTTTACGAATTGATCCGGATTGGTTGCCAACTCCAACCTATGTTGTTCAAAGAACAGGAAAACAGGGACAGCTAATTGAAGATTGTGGAAAAGGATTATCTGTTATAAATGCATTATATTCAGCACTTTTTGAATCCATCGAACGAAGTGCCGCAGAAAATTATCAGGAAAATTGTTGTTTAACCGGAAGT
Source organism: Bacillota bacterium (assembly GCA_046706235.1). Lineage (GTDB taxonomy): Bacteria > Bacillota > UBA4882 > UBA8346 > UBA8346 > JAEZJQ01. Next base: position 668 of record JBJKPO010000410.1, read on the forward strand.
TTTACCACTTTAAAGGATCAATTCCCGCTTTGTTTTCCCGGCATTTTTGTTCCCGATTATAAAGAAATTGAGGATTTGGAACTATATTGGTGCCGCGGCAAGGATCTCCTAACATCGAAAGATATTTATGTTCCGGCTGATTGTGTATATTTTCCCTTTGCAAGCCGTTTTTTTCCGGTTTCAACGACAGGGCTTGCCGCTAATCAAACAATGGAACAAGCAATTTTACACGCGATATATGAAGTTATAGAATATGATACTCTAAGTATCCATTGTTATACTGGACTACCCGGAAGAGATGTAATATTAAGTCCTGAATTTGAGCCCTTATATTCGATTTATAGTGATATATTATCAAATGGTCTCAAAGTTAACTTAAAGTATCTGGATAACGATCTACATATTCCGGTTGTTATTTCTTTATTTGAAGAAATCCCTCAGATGCCGGGAATAAAAGTAGCCGGAATTGGTTGCCACTTAGATCCCTTTATTGCTGCCCAGCGTGCCTTAACTGAATGTGCCCAGTCCGCAAGTTTTTGGTATAAACGTTATTTGAGAGGAGAGATGGAAGAAGGTAAAATCTTTCATCCTCCCTTATTTTTTGACCCGGCATATATTGCTACTTGTGCACCTATTGGATTAGAGAAGATAGAAAGTAAATCATTCAAAGATACCACCATTGATCTAAAATTAGTACTGGAACAGCTTTGTGATATTGCTTCACATGTAATATTTATTGATCTGACCAGGCCGGATTTTCCAATTCCTTCAGTAAAAATTGTAATTCCCAATTTTGAGGATTCTTTTACCGGAAATCTTTCGCGAGGACGCGCTGTTTATATTAAGAAAATAATTGATGAATATATTAACTCTGCTCAGGAAATACCCTGAACTTCCGAACTTAATTCTACTAAAGGACGCTTTCAAAATATTGGGTTATAATTATACGCCACTTTAAACATATCAGTATAAAGTGGTTTTTTATTTAAAACAATGATACAGGAATTAATGGATACTTGTGGAATTGTATTGAGGTATTTATCTGTTGATCTATAGAAAAATAAAAACATTTGAGGAGGAGAGTGTTATAAAAAAAATAAAGGTTCAAGAATTAAGCTTGGAGAATTTTCGGATTTATGGTTCGTTTGCCAATATGCTCAATCCGAAAGCCCCAAGACTAGGTCCGGAACCGATTGAGTTTTACCGCGACATGGAGTTGCTGAACCTGGGAACAAATACGGCGTCTTTTTCGGTGACCCGTGTTTCCAAAAGGCCTCAAGTTATTGCTAAACTTGAATTTCACAGCCACACCAGCGAGGGAATGCTGCCGTTGGATGGAGCTGTATTAATCCATGTGGCTTTGGCGGCACGAAACGGAGAGGTCCCATTGGATAAAATCGAGGTTTTTCGTGTTCCAAAAGGTACTTTGGTCACATTGCGGCCGGGTGTCTGGCATCATGCGCCGTTTGTTTGCGGATCCGATTGTGTAAACGTATTGGTGGTATTGCCCGAAAGGGCCTATGCCAATGATTGTTTCGTCCATCAAATTCCCGAGGAAGAAAGAATCGAGATCGAATCATAACATGATCATGAAATGATAATGGAATGATCATGACGAATGGGAGAAAAAACAGATGGCGCGGGATTATGACGTCTTATGCGTGGGACTTATCATTTTAGACTTGCTGTTTAGTCCGGTGGATAAAAGCGTTTTTGATCGGGATTTATCGCTGGTGAATGAAGTAAACGCCATCCCGGGCGGCGATGCGACCAATGAAGCCATTATTCTATCGCGATTGGGAAACAAGGCGGGGCTGGTCGGAAAAATCGGCGCCGATAATTTCGGCAAAATAGTATTGCAAACGCTGCAAGCCAATCAGGTCGATGTCCAAAACGTGAAAGTGGACCATAACGATAAAACCAGCGTTTGCCTGGTATTGATCAATCAAAACGGCGACCGGAACTTCGCCAGCTTCCGGGGAGCGAACAGCCGGTTTGCGAT
>JBJKPO010000411.1:0-4487 GCA_046706235.1 Bacillota bacterium
GAAAATGGCCGATAACTCCGGGAACAATTTTAACGTCTCTGATGTTTCAGGACCAGGAGATTCGGGATATTTTGTGGAATATATTGCAAAAGTCATTACCAGAGAAGGAGCTAGCCGAGTTTATTACCAAATATGTATTAATCCCCCAAACCGATTCCGGGGCCCTAACCGGGAAAATGATTGCGTTTGGCGATTTGAAAGGCATTCAAGACTTTTTGGAAAAATTGTTCAAACTAAACTTGGATTCCGAGCGGACCGATGCCCCGGTCAGCAGGCAGCCAAAGACCAGTGTTAAAGATTTTAATGTAAAAACCAATCACGATCCAATCCCGCAACTCAAGCAGCATACTTCGGAACCCATCCGGTCCCGCATTCCGATTAATTCCAGCAAAGATTTACCGGTTCTTCAAAAAAATAATTCCGAACCTGCTTTTCTTTCGGACTTAAAAGCGCATGAGTTGACCGGAAAGCCGGGTAAATCCGAATTACAGAAAATTACTACCGTTTTGGAACAACAGCTTACATTGTCCAAGTCAATACCCGCTAACGAATCAGTTTCAAATCCAACTTACTCACTTCCCTTTTTGATTCGTGATTCCCAAAATAACCTCCGGGAATTGCGGGTAAAATGGCGCGAAGAGCGGAATGATTCTCGGAATGGACATTCCAGTCTGTTATTTTATCTGATGATTCCCACCGAGAATATGGGGAATATCAATTTGGGTTTACGGGTAACTCAAGGTAACACTTGGATCAATATGCGCGTCGGTAATGAAGAAGTTCGTAACTATTTGCAAAATCATATCGCCGAATTAAAGGAGGCCGCCGGTACAACAAATTCCGTCATTACCGTTGGTTTGACCGAAAACGAATCCATTAATTTCAGCAATTCCGGGATCGACCTATGGATGTAAAATCGAAGCATTCAAACAAAATGTCCGAACCGAAATACGCGGCGGCTTTACGGTACCGGCCCGGAAAAGATCAGGCCCCGGTGGTTATCGCTTCCGGGAAAGGCCGGATTGCGGAAATGATTCTTAAATTAGCCGGGGAAGCAGGAATACCAAGTCATGTAGAACCCGGTTTAGCAAAAATTTTGGCGAACCTTGAGCCGGGAACGCCGATTCCGGAGGAAACCTACCAAATTGTCGCCTCGATTTTGGCTTTTATATGGCGATTGGATAAGAAATACAATACTACCAAGTAGGCTTTTTTCACAGTGTTTATAAAGCGGGTAAATCGGGGGTTATATTATGGAAAAAGTACGTATCGAAGATTTAAAACCTGGAATGATTTTGGCAAAAACTATTTATGGAATCGATGGCAGGGTGTTGATACGGGAACAAAATCAAATTACGTCGGTTATCCTTGAAAAGCTAAAAGAACTGGGGTTACCGGCTGCTTATATTAAAACCGGTAATGATGATCCGGTCATACCCGATCCGGTATCGGAAGCCACCCGGATAGATCTGGTTAAAAGTCTTTCAAAACTTGACTCTCAAGTTAGAGCGGGAGGCAATATAAGCTTGGCCTCCAGCAAACGGCCTTTATATGATTTAGTTGATGAAATCGTCAATAATAAAAATAATTTAATTGGAATGACCGATATTCGTCTCCACGACGATTATACTTTCGGACACTCGGTGAATGTCGCGATTATTGCGGTAAAAATGGGTCTGCTACTGGACTATAATCAACTCAAACTGGCTGATTTGGCGGTGGGATCCCTGTTTCACGATATCGGAATGACTAAAATAGCTTTGGAAATCTTAAATAAAAAGGGTGAATTGACCACTGAAGAGTTAAAGTTGATTCAAACTCATCCCGAGGTGGGATACGGCATATTACGGCAGAATCAAGATGTCTCCACGGTTTCGGCCCATGTTGCTTTGCAGCATCATGAGCGTTATAACGGCAGGGGTTATCCCCGGGGAATTGCGGGCGATGCCATTCATGAATTTGCCAGGATAGTGGCGGTAGCTGATATGTTCGATTCTTTAACCACCGAGAAAATATACCGGCATGCTAAAACTATCCCGGAAGCCTTGATCATTATCGAAGGTAAAAAAGGCACCGATTTCGAACCGCAAATGGTGGAGTTATTCATGAAAGTAATTGATATTGAGAAGATTGCTTCGACCTATTGATTATATTTGCATATGATATATTATATAGAGTTTAGTATATTATTTAATACAAAAAGAGCTGCGCGCGGATTGCGAAGCTCTTTTTGTATTAAATAAACCCGCTCCGGCAAATTTTCTTTGTATTTCCAAAAAATTTAAATGTACTTGCCGGATCGAGGTTTAATTAATAGAGTTACCATTCATTATAAAATGGAGCAAAACTACCTTGATGTGATGGAATTTTCCGGTTTACTCTCAACAAACTCGACCAATAAATTTAATAAAGTGATACATTCCTCTTGTATTTTTAAAGTTTGTTTTACCAATTCGGTTACTAGCGTCGCCGTATCTTGCCCGGGTGTCTGGAACGGGTCGGTTTGAGTAATTGCCCAGATTTCTTTCAAATTAGTATTAGAATCTCTGATTGGTTTGGGACACTGCCAAAAAGGATATTCCATAAAATTACCTCCGTTTTATTTTGGTTCGTCAAAAGCGGCGTATTTTTGATAGAATTTCATACCACTATTAATATAAACAATTTTGCCCCAAAATATACCTGGTCCCTAAAAAACGTTTCATTTATTTAGTTTGTATATAATTTCTTTTTTTTATGTAACAAAAATGCTAACTGGCAGGAAAGATACCGGAATATAGCGAAAATAATCGCATGCCGACATTTTCCAATAAAAAGGAATTAGGCAACTGGGGAGAAAAAGTTGCCTTGGAATTTTTACAAATGCAAGGATACCGGTTTGTTACCGCCAATTACCGGTGTTATTACGGGGAGATAGATTTAATTTGCACGGATGGTCCTGTTTGGTGTTTTATCGAGGTAAAGACCCGGAAAAGTCTCAGTTACGGTAAAGGTTACTATGGGGTTACTCCGGCGAAATTGCAACATTTAATGAAAGCTGCCGTTATGTATTTATCACAACACCATCTTGGTGATGTTCCGGCTCGTTTTGATATTGTATCAATCGATTTTATTACCGGATCCGAATATAAAATCAGTCTACTAAAGAATATCTCCGCCAAGTAATCAGGGTTCCGCCAAAGTCATTAAAACATTTACTCGCGTAGAGACGCAGAGAAGAAATATAATTATCATGTAGTTATAATTTTAGTGCTTATGTTAAAGATTAACGGGAGGTATTGAATGCTTGCGATAATTGAAAGTTTAGCGGTTAACGGGATCGAGGGTTTTTTAGTTCAAATTGAAGTCGATCTGGGCGGTGGCTTACCCGGTTATGATATCGTCGGCCTGCCGGATGCCGCGGTAAAAGAGTCCCGGGACCGAGTCCGGGCAGCCATTAAAAACTCCTGTTTAAGTTTTCACGATCACCGGATTACGGTAAATTTGGCGCCCGCTAATATCAAAAAGGAAGGTTCCGGTTTTGATTTGCCGATAGCGGTGGGTATATTGGCCGCCAACGGTGAGGTTAAGCGGGATTGGATTGAAGACTCCGTTTTTATTGGAGAACTGGCTTTGGATGGGAAGATCCGGCCGGTGAACGGCACCTTGTCCATGGCCATTACCGCCCGTGATGCCCGTAAAAAGAATCTGGTGCTTCCAGTTGATAATTTACCCGAAGTTTCGGTAATCTCCGGAATCAATCATATTCCAGTGGACAGTTTGAGCCAGGTAAAAGGTTTTCTGGACGGTACCTGGCAGCCGACTGGCAGTGATATGCAAAATAACCGGCGTGATGCAGCTTTAAACCTTGATGAAGATGATTTGGCGGATGTTAAGGGCCAGGAACAAGCTAAACGGGCGTTGGAAGTCGCTGCCGCCGGCGGTCATAATATTTTGATGATTGGCCCGCCGGGATCGGGGAAAACGATGTTGGCCCGCAGATTACCGGGGATTTTACCCTCATTGTGCCTTGATGAGGCCTTGGAATTGACAAAAATATATAGTGTAGCCGGTTTTCTTCCTTCAGGCCTGGCCTTGATTAATAAACGCCCCTTCCGTTCCCCGCACCACACCACCAGCCCGGCCGGACTAATCGGAGGCGGCCGGATTCCGCGGCCCGGCGAAGTCAGCCTGGCTCATCACGGGGTGTTATTTTTGGATGAGTTGCCCGAGTTCCCCCGCGAAGTGCTGGAAGTATTACGCCAGCCGTTGGAAGACGGCAAGATAACTATTGCCAGGGCCGCTACTTCGACTCAATTTCCGGCCCGTTTCATGTTGGCCTCAGCCATGAACCCTTGTCCTTGCGGCTTTTTCGGCGACTCGCAACGGACCTGCAGTTGTACCCCGGTTCAGATTCAACGCTACCAAAACAGAATTTCCGGTCCGCTGCTGGATCGTTTTGACATGCAGATCGAAGTACCACGTTTACAGGATTTTGAGCTGGATAC
>JBJKPO010000412.1:0-4307 GCA_046706235.1 Bacillota bacterium
ATTTAACCGGGAAAATCCCGGTACCCCCATCCGCCGTTACCAATACATTGATTTTGACGGGCTGATTGCCTTGGAACAACATTGGCGCAGTTTCGCGGGAAAAAAATATCCAAAAGTATTCGATAAAATCTATTACCGGGAAATGCTGAACCATTGTAATGAATTGAATCAACTGCTATTGGTTGTCCAAAACAGCGCTCAAATCATCGGGATGGTTTCAGGCGGGAAACTACCCACCGGCCAAGCCTGGGGCAGTTTGTTAAAATATCGTGAGGGGATACCGGGACTGTCGGAGTTACTTTCGGTGGAGTTTGCACGCGAGATTCACCAGCTTTACCCCGGCGTTGACTTGATTAACATCGGCAGCGATCTCGGTCCGGGAGGACTCAGGGATTACAAGTTGAAATTTAAACCGGTGCTCAATTTGAAACGGTATCAGATATATTTAAAAACCGATGGGGAATCGCTTCAAAATACAAAATATATAAACCAAAAAATTGGCCCGGATTAAAAATAACCATCTATTACATTTTAATTGTATTTTTTGTTTATGAGATAAATATCACGAAAATGAATGAATATGTAATAATTAATATCAAAATATACACATTTTAGTTAACGAAACATATTCTATATAAGGGAGTTATCCCTTAAAACAATATAAAGGAGAAATTAAATTGGATAATAATATGGAATCCAATTATAATAAACCTTGTGAAGATCCGGTTTATAAATCATACGAACCCACTATCAAAATAGTAAGCGAAGACCAGGATTTTAATATTGGTAAATTACCCGGAACCGCAATAACCGGATTCATTGATGTCGAGAAATTCATTACTATCCATAAAAATACCTTTTTTATCGAAAAGAAGCTGCCGTTTCAAATTCTAATCATTTCCGCGAACGAGTTACATTGTAAAGAGGGTTAACCTCAAACGGGGGCTGTCTCGGCGGCAGCCCCCGTTTTGATATTGTCCGGTTGTTATTGATATTATTATCAATATATTAATCAAATTAATCAAACGAATCACGCGAATATAACAAATCCGGATATTCGACGAGATAATCGATTAGTGCGGGGTTATGGAAAAAATCAAAGCACATTGGCTGGTCGTTTTTTCCAAAATTGATTTTATCAAGTTCGATATACCGGATTGAATCTATTCCCTTTACCTTGATAAAAATGGATGCATTAACGTTATTATAAACAACGGTCCATGTCTCCCCACGGTCGCCGATTGCATACTGAATCATCCAAGCGGCTTGGGCGATATTGATCGTTTTCAGGTAAGCAATGGCTTCCCCGGTATTGGAACAGTTATCCAATAAATTTGGAAACCCATTCTGCTGTGAAAAGGGGCCGTCTATTCGACAGCCCCTTTTTATCGGTCAGGCGGTAACGATTTTACTCTCCGTTTGCAGGCCCAATTTTATTACAGCCTGCTCGCGCATTTTGTACTTCATGATTTTCCCGGCGGCGTTCATCGGGAATTCCGTGACAAAGTCAACGTAACGCGGGGTTTTATGCTTGGCCATATTGGAACGCACGAATTCTTTAAGCTCATCGGCGGTCATGGCCATGCCGTCCTTGAGGATAACGCAAGCCATAATCTCTTCGCCGTATTGTTTGTCGAGCACTCCAATAACTTGAACATCCCTAACTTTGGGATGCGTATAGATAAAATCCTCAATCTCCTTGGGATAAATGTTCTCACCGCCCCGGATGATCATATCCTTGATGCGTCCGGTGATTTTGTAGTTTCCATTTTGATCGCGCCTTGCCAGGTCCCCGGTATGCAGCCAGCCGTTTTCATCAATGGTGGCAGCGGTCGCTTCGGGCATCTTGTAGTAACCTTTCATAATATTATAACCGCGCGCTACAAACTCTCCATCCATATCGTCGGGTAAATCCTTATTAGTAACGGGATCGACAATCTTGCACTCCACGCCCGGCAGTGCCCGTCCAACAGTGTTGACCCGCACTTCAACGGAATCATCGACGCGGCTCTGGGTGCAACCGGGCGAAGCCTCGGTTTGACCGAATACAATTGTGATTTGGCTCATATTCATTTTATCCACTACATCCTGCATCACCTTAACCGGACAAGGGCTACCCGCCATAATGCCGGTCCGCATATTGGAGAAATCGGTCTTGGGGAAATCCTCATGTTCGAGCATGGCGATAAACATGGTGGGGACCCCATGGAAACAGGTTATCTTTTCTTGGTTAATACAGGCAAGCGACAGTTTCGGTGAAAATGCGGGTATGGGAGACATGGTGACGCCATGGGTCATTGCGGCCGTCATGGCCAGTACCATTCCGAAACAATGGAACATCGGCACATGAATCATCATTCGATCCGCGGTGGACAAATCCATACAATCACCAATGGTTTTACCATTGTTAACCACATTGTAATGAGTAAGCATAACGCCCTTGGGAAAGCCGGTAGTTCCCGAAGTATACTGCATATTGCAGACATCGTGTTTATTTTGGGAAAAGGCGCGGCGGTAGACTTCCTCAAGCGGAACTCTTTCAGCCATGTCAATGGCTTCATCCCATGTCAAGCAGCCGGGCTGCCTCGAGTCGATGGTGATGATGTTGCGTAGAAACGGCAGACGTTTCAAATGAAGTGGTTTTCCCGCTTGGGCGGTTGCCAGTTCCGGACAGAGTTCCTTTAAGATACCAACATAGTTGGAGTCTTTAAAACCGTCGATAGTCACCAGGGTATGAGTGTCGGACTGACGGAGCAAGTATTCCGCCTCATGAATCTTATAGGCGGTGTTTACAGTAACGAGGACTGCGTCAATCTTGGTGGCTGCCCAAAAAGTGATAAACCATTGGGGGACATTGGTTGCCCAGATAGCGACGTGATCGCCCGGCTTGACTCCCAGCGCGATCAACGATCGGGCGAAAGTATCCACATCGTCCCGAAACTCGGAATAGGTCCTGGTATAATCCATGGTGGTATAGCGAAACGCATACTGGCCGGGAAATTCTTCAACCATGCGATCCAGTACTTGAGGGAAGGTCAGATCAATCAGGATATCCTTCTCCCAGACGTATTTGCCGGTCTTGGCGATATTATCGAACAAGCAGCTCCGCGCCGTGTTTTTCTCGGAGTAACGTCCCATATAGTTTACAAAGTGGGGAAAGACAATCCCTGGATCGTCGAGATCGTTCGCCCAGCGCTTGACCCATTCGAGCGAAATATAACCATCGTATTTGATCGAATGTAACGCGCGCATAATATCGTCAACCGGTAAATCGCCCTCGCCAACTAAACGGTAGCGAATCGCGCCGTTTTCCAGCACTGAATCCTTAATATGGATGCATTTGATATATGCGCCGAGGTTTTGCACCGTTTTACCGGGGGTTTCACCCACGAAACGAAAGGGATGATGGGCATCCCACAGGGCGGCCACCGCGTCGCTCGGCTCTTGATCAAGCAGCTTACGCAGGCGCTGGGTTTCGGAGTATTCACCGTTGGTTTCGACCAACAGGGTTACGCCCCGTTCTTCAGCAGCCGGGATCAGGCGCTGTAATGCGTCAAGGACCACCGTGTCATCCGCCGCGCCGTCCGGCTGTGGGCTATCGTCGGCCAAAACACGGATGTAGGGGGTGCCGAGCTTGGCGGCTAGTGTAATATATTGCACAATTTCCTGATAGTTTTGCTCTGCCCTGTCGGCATACTTCAAACAGCATCCGGAAGAAAGGCACGGGATTTCCAGGCGTAGTTCATGGAGTTTTTGAACGGTCCGCGGCAGTTCGCTTTCGATGAAAGGCGGTGCTTTAACCGCGATAATTTCATCGCCTAGTCCGCGAATCTCGATGCCGTCAAAACCAAGATCCTTGGCCATGGAATAAATGTCGGACCAACTGAAATCAGGACAACCAAGGGTTGAAAATGCAATTTTCATGTTTTCCCATCGACATATTTAATTTAATAATTTTAGTTATATTATTACAAGTTTTATGATATTTGTCAAGCATGCATAACAAATGACCCGCTAATAATGTAAATAAAACTTGACATTTCGGCCAATCACTTCTTATAATATAGATGTAAATAAAACTTTACATTAATGGAGTGATTGCTTTGTGGAAAATAAATTAACCCAGATGCGAAAAGACCGGGGGTATACGCAGCAACAATTGGCGAATCTGCTTGAGGTGTCAAGGCAGACGATTATTGCCATCGAAGCGGGTAAATTTAATCCTTCGGTGATATTAGCGATTAAAATATCGCGGTTATTTCAAAGGCCGATAGAAGAAATCTTTATTTACCGGGAGGATCAATCAA
>JBJKPO010000413.1:0-2165 GCA_046706235.1 Bacillota bacterium
GGAATGAATACCGGTTGAAAATTACCTTTAACGCGATTCCCAACATTCCTTTTACGTTTAGTTCGGAATCTTTATTTGAGGGGTTATTGGATGCGCTTAACTTTTAAAACGCTGGCCGTTATTTTTATAATAATGATGATTGGCCTCGGCTGGATGGGGGGATGGTGGGACATTATCCGGGATGAGTTTTGGTTGCATTCCGCCAATTCAGCCGTATCCTCGCGACCAAATTCGCTTAACATGGTCATTACCGATTCACGGTTGACCGGGTGGCAGGAAAACAAAAAATCATGGGAAATCGAAGCCAAAAAGATTTGGCAGTCCGACACCGGCAACCGTATTTATTTTCAAGAAATCAGCAACGGAGTAGTATTTTCAGTAGAAGATAAACGGGTTGATTTTAGCGCCAAATGGGCTCGATTGGAAAAAATCAGTTCCAATCTATACCTTGGCGGCGGGTTGGATGCTAAAATCGATCAAGGAAATTTTTCCACAACGGAAGGAGTTATGAATTATAAAAAAGAGGAATTGCTTTGTCCCAAGGAGATAATCTATTCTGAAAACGATACCGTAATTAAGGCCAAAAAAATGAGGATCAATTTTTCGAAAGATGAAATTTTCCTGGAAGGAGATGTGGAACTCATCGAGAAAAAAGATCAAATGAAAGCCGGCGGTTTATTATATAATACCAAAGAAAAGAAATATTATTTAATCGATCCCCAAGGAATCACTTTATACCCATGAAAAAGTTGCTTTGGACGGTTTGCCTGTGCTTATTAGTTGAGACAGGGCTGGTTTATGCGGGTAGTGAGCCGGTCAAAATAACCGCTCGGAAGGTGTCGGGGGATTCCGAAAAAAAAATTGTTTATCTTGAGGGAAATGTCCGGATCATTCAGGGAAAGACCCTGATTACCACTGAATATGTTACCGTCAATCTCGATCAAAAAACGGCTTCGCTGAGTGAAGGAATTAAGCTTAAAAATTCGGATGCCGCCATCGAATCCGGGCGTTTGGAGTACGATCTAAAGCAAAAATCCGGGATCTTTAACGACCGGGTGGTTTTAAAAAGGTTTGAATCGAAGGATCAAGCCAATGATCCGTTTGAACTCAGCGCGGATCAGCTTTTTTTCGAATCCGAAACCAAGAATTTTAAGGCCCGGAATCATTGCCGGATTAAACATAAAGAGTTTGAAGGGCAAGCCGGAGGTAGTATTGAATACGATAATACCGGACAACAATTGATATTTAAAAACAATGTATCAATTGAGCAGGGCAAAACCGTTATTAAAACGGAAGCGGCCGTTATCGACTTGCGTAAAAAGGAATTACGGTTTGAAACGGATACCGGCTTAACCAGTAGCGAGATTAATATAAAGGGTGGCGGCTTGGAATACGATTACGATAAAAAAGTTGGAACCTTTAGCAAAGATATTGTATTGGAACGGGATGAAGTTAAAAATACCCAGGGTAAAGTAACCAAAGAACCATTTAAACTAACGGCCGGTTCCTTGTATTTTGAAACCGGGACCAATAATTTTTCGGCGGCTCAGGGAAAGATAGAACATAAAGAATTTACCGGTTCAGCTGATCGGATCGAATATGACGATAAATCTCAACACATGATTTTTCACGGCAATGCTTGTTTAACCCGGCCTCAGGGCGAACAGGTGAAGGCTGATTTAATCGAGATCGATATACGGGAGCAGAGTTTTTCGGTTCAAAAAAATGGCGACATTAAATTGCGGGTCCAAGAACAAAAATAACATGGCTACCGAAGCTGAGTTGGAATTGCTCGATGAAGTTGAAGCGGTAAACGACGCCGGTTGTTTCGCTTTAATAAAATTACGCGCGGCTAATGTGGCGTTTACTTTTCCGGAGCTTGACGGACTTAAGAAAGAGCTTCGTCTGATTTATGGAATCGGAAGCGCCACTATCGCGAAATTAAACCGGGCCGGCATTTATACCCTGGACGATCTATTGGAGCAACCGCGTTGGCAAAAAGCTGCCCGTGATTTGTTAATAGTCATTGAAAAAAGGGATGTGGATCGATTAATTCGCTATGGAGCGTCGGACTTCCAATTATTAAGTTTTTTTGATCCGGAGTCGGTAAAATTCATTGATATTGAGACATTGGGGCTTTATTATATTTATCCCGTTTTTTTAGT
>JBJKPO010000414.1:0-3108 GCA_046706235.1 Bacillota bacterium
CAGAACCTTCTTTAGTCTGTTTAATTATTAAATAATATCTTTGATGTATTTAACCGAATTTTTGATGCAATAAACAAGCAACTACTCATTTTTAATTCGCAAGATATATTAAAACTCCTGCATGGAGAATAAAAATAACCAATTATCGTTTTAAATATTTAAGCGCCGCTCCGATAAAATCCCTGAATAAAGGTTGTGGCCGGTGCGGGCGCGACTTGAATTCGGGATGGAATTGGGTAGCTACAAACCAAGGGTGAGCCGGGAGTTCGATGACTTCCACCAAATGACGATCCGGTAAAATACCGCTAATCCGTAATCCAGCTTGTTCAAATTTAGCCAGGTATTCATTGTTTACTTCGTAACGGTGCCGGTGTCTTTCATAGATTAACTCTTGCTGATAAGCATTATACACCAACGTATTTGGAGAAAGCTTGACCGGATCCAAACCAAGGCGCATAGTTCCGCCCATATCTTCATTTTCCTTTTGTTCCGGCAGCAGATCGATAACCCAATAAGGGGATTTCGGATCAAATTCCGAAGAATTAGCCCGGGACATTTGGCAGACATTTCGGGCAAATTCAATGACCGCGCATTGCATTCCCAGGCAAATTCCCAAATAAGGCACTTTATTCTCCCTTGCCCAACGGATGGCGGCAATCTTGCCTTCAATGCCCCGGTTGCCGAATCCACCGGGAACTAAAACTCCGTCCACATTGCCGATGACTTTTTCGATCCCGGTCTTTTCAATAACTTCGGAATCCACCCATTTGATAATTACCTGGCTGTCATGAAATATCCCTCCGTGGCGCAATGCTTCAGCCACGCTTAAATAAGCATCCGGTAGTGATACATATTTGCCGACAATCGCAATAGTTACCTTTTCCTTCGGAGCCTTTATTTTGGCCACAATCTCCCGCCACACCTTTAAATCCCGCTGTTTGCATTTTAGTTGCAAACGATCAATCACAATCTGGTCCAAGCCGGCTTGTTCCATCAATAACGGAACTTCGTAAATAGTTTTAGCATCAAGATTAGGAATTACAGCCTCTTTTTCGATATCGCAAAATAAGGCGATTTTGGTTTTAAGTTCATCTGAAATATGTTTCCCGGAGCGGCAGACGATTACATCCGGCTGAATTCCGATACTCCGTAATTCTTTAACGCTATGTTGAGTTGGTTTGGTTTTTAGTTCGGAAGCGGCCTCAATAAACGGCATCAATGTGACATGAATGTACATTACGTCATTCCGGCCCACATCGCCTTTAAACTGCCGGATTGCTTCCAAAAACGGCAAACTTTCAATGTCCCCGACCGTTCCTCCAACCTCCACAATCACCACCTCAGCCTGACTTTCTTTGGCGACCCGGTGGACCCTTTCTTTTATCTCGTTAGTAATGTGAGGTATTACTTGCACCGTACCCCCCAAATAATCACCTTTTCGTTCCTTGGTAATGACCGACCAATAAATCTTACCGGTGGTTACGTTATTGCTTTTACTCAGATTAACATCGATAAATCGTTCATAATGGCCCAAGTCCAGGTCGGTTTCAGCGCCGTCGTCGGTTACAAATACTTCTCCATGTTGATACGGACTCATCGTCCCCGGGTCAACATTAATATACGGGTCTAATTTTAAGATGGAAACCGATACTCCCCTGCTCTTTAACAGACAACCCAAAGAAGCGGCGGTTATCCCCTTGCCGAGCGAAGAAACAACCCCCCCGGTGATAAAGATGAATTTAGCCCTGGTACCGTCCTCCCTCGAAACTATTAATTCACGAGTCGTATTTGTTATAAACCGCTCCAAAACCCTTATCGGTGAAATAAATCAGCATTGCCCCATAAAACATGACAAAAATAAATGGAATATAAATACTGAGTACCAACAATGCCGTTAACACCAGCATAAACCAGATGCTAAGACCAAAATTATCCAATACCAGCAGGAATGATTTCCGAATCACTTTTTTCCACGAATTGCCCAATTGAATTAACGGATTAAAATAAAACGACATCAATAGGATAAAAAACATCATATACACTGAAATCGCCCCGGCCACCATAACTAGCGTCTGTCTCCCCATCAAGGCAATTACAATATTCAGAAAGAGTATGCTGAAAACCAGCGAGAAAGTACCCCAGATACCGACGGAAATCCGATAATATTTTTTAAAAATCCGGAAATACATTTTAAAACTGGCATAATCCTCTTTCCGTTCTTGATACAACCCGTAAGCCGCGCCGAATACCGGACCGGCCAATAAACTATTCCAGATAAAGAACAGAAATAAAAATAACATTACGAAGAACATGATCTCTCCCGGTTGGAACGGTTGAGGCATTTTACGCAATAAAAGCGCTCCGACGAAAAACAGGATGGGAAGATAACATACAAACCAGACTAAACTCACTAACAACGTGAAGCCTAATGAACTATATAACTCCAAAAATGATTCCTTGAAATTTTTCCCGATGGTCGGGAAAATCGGAAGTTTGTTGCTCGCCATATTGTCCTCCTTTAATATGTTAGTGAATTTGATATTTTTTACATTCGTTCCGGCGCGGATATTCCTAATAATTCCAAACCACGCTTGAATATATGGCCCAAGCCCCCGGCAATCGCAAGTCTGGCCCGGGTGATTTCAAGCTCATCTCCGATAAAGCGGCGCCGATTGTAATACGAGTGAAACAAAGCAGCCAGTTCCAATAAATAACCGGTTAAATGATGAGGTTCCCTCCGTATGGCGGCCTCAATGATCAATTCCGGGAAGAGAGCCGCCTTTTCCAGTAGCGCCTCTTCCTCCGAATCCCAATATCGAGTGAAATCCGCATCATAAATAAATTCCGATTGTTCGGGACTAGCCTGCCGGAAGACGCTACGGATCCGGGCATAAGCGTATTGAACGTAAAAAACCGGGTTTTCATTGGTTTGCGATTTAGCCAGATCCAAATCAAAGTCCAAATGGCTTTCGGGACTACGCATTAAGAAAAACCACCGGGCCGCGTCATTACCGACCTCCTCCAGGAGATCGGTCATCGTTATAAACTCTCCGCGCCGTTTTGACATTTTAAACGGCTGTCCATCCTTTAGCAGGTTCATTTGTTGCG
>JBJKPO010000415.1:0-3896 GCA_046706235.1 Bacillota bacterium
ATATATAATTGTATCTTTCCAAATAATATTCCTGCTAGAAATTAATGGAGAAAAAGCGAAGGGCCGGTGAATTAAAACCGGCTTCCTTCGCTCTCGAAACCTATATGTTAGTTATTTAACGGTTTTCAATAACATCAAGGCTGCCGAAAACAACATCGGCCTTGATTACTAAATAATCCTGATCTTCTTTGAAGGTTTTAGTTTGGTAAGTATAACCGCTGCCGAAAGTAATATTATTGCCATCCGGCATTCGGGCCGCCGCAAACGGCGAATCAATTATAATTTTGGTTGGAATGGCGGGATTAATTTTGATAACGCCGCTACCAAAAACGACGTTCAATTTAACTTTGATAATTCCTTTATCCATGGTAATTCCGGTTAAGTCCACCGTGCCTTTAGCGAAAATTACATTATACTCTTCAGTGGACGGTTTAGTAACGGTAATTTGCAAATCGTTAAATATAACGTTATTCCCTTGTTGCGGCCATCCGAACCGGCCGCCGGATAAAAACCAGATCCCGATATAAATCAATAAAAAAGCAAAAATAATCCGGGCCAGGGGAATATGAATATGGAAAAGCACATTAACGATCGCTGTAATACCGATAATGATTAATAACGCACCCCAAAACACCTGATTAAACAAAAAACCCATTGTTGATACTCCTCTCATTTTTGAGAATTAGAAGCGGTGTGAAAAATCCTAATTCAAAGCAGTACACACCGATACGTTTGTAATTTTCGCCAATCATGTTTTAAATCCTATCTAAATGAAGGTTGTTAAACCGAAAATCTGAAAATAAATTGAACGATCAAGGTTAACGATAGTACCGATAAAACGATCACCGTGGTCCAGCCGATAATGTTATTGAATTTACCGTTCACATGCCGTCCCATTATTTCTTGATTATTCACCAGCAAAATCATTGAAAACAAAACGACCGGCAACAATAAACCGTTAATGACCTGTGACCATAAGGTAATCGTAATCAACGGCGCGTTCGGAATTAAAATAATCGCCATGGCAATCAGGATGATAATGGTGTATAACCAGTAAAACTGCGGGGCCTCCCGCCATTTTTTATCAATGCCCGCTTCAAACCCAAAGGCTTCGCAGATATAAAACGCCGCGGTGACCGGAAGGATAGTGGCAGAAAATACCGAAGCCACAAATAAACCGAACGCAAAAATCTGGGCCGCAAATGCCCCGGCCAGGGGTTTTAACGACATGGCCGCATCCTTGGCTTCGTTAATTTGGACCCCGGTGACATGGAGGGTGGAGGCACATGCCACAATTATAAAAAAGGCTACCACCACCGTGGCGATACACCCAATCGCCACATCCCAAACCGTATAATGGTAATCCTCCAATTTCAAACCTTTTTCAATCACCGCCGATTGCATATAAAACTGCATCCAGGGCGCGATGGTGGTCCCGATAATTCCCACCACCATCATCAAATACTCATGGTTAAACTCCATCTTCGGATGGATAAAGGAAACTCCAATTTCACCCCAGTTGGGTTTGGCCATGATCGCCGAAACCACATAGGAAAGTAAAAAAACGCTGAAAATTAAAAAAATCTTTTCGGTGAAACGATAATCGCCTTTAACCACCAAAAGCCAAACTAACATTCCGACAAACGGGACCGCGATATATTTACTAATTCCAAACACCCGCATACTTCCCGCCACTCCGGCAAACTCAGTCATGGTATTACCTAAATCGGCCACCAGTAAACCGGCAAAAATAAAAAAAGTAATTTTCACCCCGGTGTTTTCCCGAATCAAATCGGCTAAACCCTTACCGGAAACGATTCCCATCCGGGCGTTCATTTCTTGAATAACCATCAATACTATAAAAGCGGGTATCAAAGTCCATAACAATTGATTGCCGTATTTTGCCCCGGCGATCGAATACGTGGTAATGCCGCCGGCGTCGTTATCGACACTGCCGGTAATTATTCCCGGTCCTAAAATGCTTAGAAAAACAATTAAATTAGCCCAAAACGCCGCCTTTTTAAAGGTCACCGGCATCACCCCGTTTCCATTTTATTTTATATTTTACGTTTTTTTGGTTTCAGCAATTCGTAAACGACATCATCGATAATCACCACGCCCATCATCTTCGTCTCTTGATCAACCACCGGAATGGCCAGCAGACTGTATTTGGAAATAATGTCGATTAATGAATTGATATTGTCGGTATCATAGGCATAGATTATTTTTTCATTCATAATCCGATCCAGCCGGATTTCCGGTTCGGAGATGATTAAATCACGCAACGAAACGGTGGCGATTAGCCGTTCTTCTTTATCAAGCACATATAGATAATAAATTGTGTCCGATTCCGGCTTTAAGAGGCGTAACTCATTAATGGTTTCCGCTACCGACATGCTTTCTTTAAACGAGATAAAGTCGGTCGTCATTAAACTTCCCACCAAATGTTCAGGGTACTCCATTAATTCCCTGACTTCCTCCGAAACCTCTTTTTCCATCTCCTGGAGAAGTTCTTCCGCCTTATCTTCTTCCAAGTCATCCAGAATATCGGCCACCTCATCGGCAGGCATCTTTTCCAATAAATCGGCCGCTTTATCAACCGGAAGCTGATCGAGAATGCTGGATTGGGTTTCGGTCTCCAACTCTTCTAAAACATCCGCGGCCCTTTCGTTATCGAGGGCATTAAAGATTGCGGTCCGGGTATTAATATCCAGTTCCTCAATGATATCGGCCAGTTCCGACGGATGCAGGGTATTCAGTTTTGATGATGAAATCGACAGTTTCAAATTATCCAGCGGTGGGACGATTGCCTCCATATTGCTCCATAAAATCAACTTGCCGGAGATACTTTTGCCGAACAACTGCAACACCGTTTTAACCGGCCCGGCAACCTCCAACCTGCGCAATAATCCCTCTAATCCAACATCAACGGCCACTACATAGAACCCGCTGGAAACCGAAGCCAACCTGATATCGTTGACCCGAACCACTTTTTTACCATCGATATCGACGATCTGTTTATCCAAAATATGTTTTTTTAAGAGAATCGCTTGTTCCGGAATAGTAGTCTCCTTGAATTGACCACAATTTAACCGGTAACCACGTTTCCCTTTCTCAATAAAAAACTGGTTCCAATCCAGTACTCTGGAATAACCGTTCATCTTGACAATACAAGCGATGATTTTAGGACGTTCCTCGTTGGACGCCACAAATTCTTTTAATATACCGACGGGTTTGCCATTAGGCGCCCAAATCCTGGAATTTAAAACCCTGCTCAGATAAAAACTCCTGATACCGGCCATTTTCCTCCCCCCTTTTGTATTACACCGACACCAATTTGCTATGGCATCCGGTTGTAAACTAAAAAAGCTTTCACCTAAGCCCGAGCGTGGTGAAAGCTTAAAACCAGCGTCACTCCCGTTCAAGCTTTGGCACTACCAGGCATTGGAGGTGCGTTAGATAATGCCTTGTTTCGTTTCGGCAAAACCTGCTCACCAGCTCAGGTTGTCTCCAACCTTCTGCGGTAGCACCCTATATCCTTGTAGGAACCTCGCCTACCGAGTTCCAACAGTATTTAGTTATTTCAATCTTAGCATCAATAGCGGCGGATTTCAATCATTTTTACTGGATTTTCATAAATAATTTTGTCTTTTTTCCAGTAGTTATTTGAGTTGGAAATTTAAGAATGCTATTTAGATAGCATTCACGGTATTTAGCCGATATTTTAGCTAAAAAATATAAGGCCAGATATAAGTATACCGGCCTTTATAAAAAGGAAAAGAAGGAGGAAAGTGAATGAATGATAATTACATTTATTATAATAGCACTAAACCGCGTCAAAAGAATAACAGATTTGTATAAATTTAGATAACTTTTGTTATTGAGTTTAACCGCGT
>JBJKPO010000416.1:0-6796 GCA_046706235.1 Bacillota bacterium
AAGTAACCATATGCTGATAAAGTTAGTTTTAAATCATGTATAAGATTGGTAAAAAGACTTCGATCTTCAGGATAAACTCTTTCAAAGTCGATAATAACCCCGGCAAAAGCATAACGTTCCAATAGGATAATAAGGTTCATGATTAACCGGGCTTTAATCATTTCATTACTGATGACTTCTCTTGCCAGATCCGAATCGAATTTGGCAGGAGTTAAATTAGTTAACACCAAAAGAGGTAATATTTTAAATGACGTTAACAGTTCAATAGTTCTATTCACAGCGGCGTTTTCCGGAATAGAAATATTCCCGCTGGAGGTTATCGCAAATTGGAAGGCCCCTCCAAATGTAAAAAACATTCCTATTTCCGCTAAGGTTCGTTGTAAACTTTCAGGATCGTTCAACTGAAAAAAGCCCAGCGATTTGATGAATTTATGAACATGGGGAATTAAGATGGATTGACCAACCACTAATGATTCAAAAAGCGAGATGGCATTCAAAAAACATATTTCGGCAACTGGAATATTAAATTTGCAAGCAATACTTTCCAGGGTATCATCGGGCTGCACGATGTAAATGTCGGTTTCCATAGAATCCGCTCCTCGAATTGGTTTCCCAAGTATAATTTACTCTTCTTTAAAATAATTTATGGAAAATATATAGTTAATATGTCTGATTGCTGCGTAAGGAGTTATTAAGATTGCATCCCGACAGTTTTATTGTTAAAATAATTTAAAAAGACAAGATATGGAGGAATTTATTATGATTAAGGGAATCGCGCATCTCGCTTTTAATGTAGCGGATATGCAAAAATCGCTGGAGTTTTATTGCAAGGTGCTTGGGTTTGAAAAGGCGTTCGAGATCAGGGATGATGATGGAAACAAGTGGATCGAATACATCAAGGTCCGCAAGAGCCAGTTTATTGAACTATTTTATTACCCTAAACCCGGCGAACAGCCCGAAGTATCAAGTTATTCCCACCTGTGCCTGGAAGTGGACGATATTCAGGAAATCGCCGCCAGAATCAAAGCCGCGGGGCTGACTTTGGATGTGGAACCGGTCCAGGGAAAAGATCTGAATTATCAGTGTTGGGCCCGGGATCCGGACGGGAACCGGATCGAGTTTATGCAGATGAGTCCTGATTCTCCCCAGAGTAAGAGTTGAGGATTATAAAAACCCGGTAAAAGTAAATCCACCGGGTTTTTTCATTTATTATTTAGAGTTGTGATAAACCCAATTTGACAACAAATGTATATCACTCGTGTACTTTAGGGCGCGAATTCTTCGCCTCCCGAAAGGAGGCGTTAAAAAGCGGTGTGTTCAGCAATATATTAAGGTTTTTCACACCACTTTTATTTATGCGGTTTTTCTCACGCTTCTCCGCAAATCTTCAGTAGGGCCTGCCATTCTTTTTCCACGTGTTCCTCGACGGCCTTATGCATCCATTCATTTCCCGGCTGGAATACATGGCGGAAGCGGGTCTGCTTTTTCATCCAATCCAACGGCGAGGTAACTTCCTTGGGCCGGAAGGTGATCTTCCATACTCCGTTGTCCACTTCATACAAGGGCCACATCCGGCAAGACACGGCTTGACGGGCTACTTCCATGGTTTCTTCCGGTGGAAAACCCCAGCCCAACCGGCAAGGGGATAAAACATTAATGAATGAGGGTCCATCAACGGCCAGGGCCTTTTGGACTTTAGTAATAAAGTCGTTCCAATAACCGACCGAAGCTTGGGCCGCATAAGATATATTGTGAGCGGCCATGATCTTAGTCAAATCCTTTTTAAACTGGGTTTTACCGGGGATTTTTTTCCCAGCCGGACTGGTGGTGGTGTGCGCCCCGAATGGAGTTGCGCTGGAACGTTGAATACCGGTATTCATATAGGCGCCGTTGTCATAACAGATATATAACATCCGGTGTCCGCGTTCCATGGCGCCGGAAAGAGACTGAAGGCCGATATCATAAGTGCCGCCGTCACCGCCAAAGGCGATGAAGTTAATTTCCTGATCGATTTCCCCTTTTTTCTTGAGAGCTCGATAGGCGGTTTCGACTCCGCTGATCGTAGCGGCCGAATTTTCAAATGCATTATGAATAAAAGGAACATTCCAAGCCGTATATGGGAAAATGGTTGTAGTCACTTCCAGGCAACCGGTAGCTGAGCTAACCACAACCGGTTTATCGGATGCCAGCAAGGCCTGCCGGACTACCACCGGAGCGGCGCAACCGGCACAAGCACGGTGCCCGCCGGATAACGGTTCGCTTTTTTTAGCCAGTTCTTTAATATTTGCCATTTCTTTCATACCTCCTAGTTTAAAGACACTTTAAACCAATTATTCCCGGACACCGAGATATTGAACCAGTTCTTCGGGTTTGCCGGATTGCAGCGTCCGATAGACTTTTTCAATATCGGTGACGAAGATATCACGGCCGCCAAGGCCGTAAATGTAGTCAAACACTAAGGGCCGGGTTGGTAAATCATACAAAGCGGAACGAACTTCATTGAAAACCGGTCCCCCGTGATTATTCAGACCGTCGGAACGGTCCAGAACCGCGACAGCTTTAACATTTCGAAGTGCATTGGCAATATCCTCGCCCGGGAAAGGCCGGAATACCCGTATTTTTAATAAACCGGCTTTAATTCCTTGACTCCGTAAATTATCAATAGCAGCTTTCGTGGTGCCGGCGGTTGATCCCAGGCATACAATCGCCACTTCGGCGTCATCCATTTGATATTTTTCGGTAAAACCATAAGAACGGCCGAATTTTTCGCCAAATTCCCTTGCCACCTGATCAATTACTTTTGGGGCATTGGCCATTCCCACCGCGATCTGGCGGCGGTGTTCGAAATAGTAATCGGTAAAATCCAAAGCGCCGGCGGTAATTGGTTGATTTACATTTAAAAGGGGATGGGCCGGTTTATACTTACCGATAAACTTGCGAACTTCTTCGTCGGGGATAAGTTCAAGGGCTTCCATACCATGACTGATAATGAAACCATCGGTAGTCACCATGGCCGGTAGAGATACATCCGGATGTTCGGCAATCCGAATCGCTTGAATCATATTGTCGTAAGCTTCCTGGGAATTCTCCGAATAGATTTGTATCCAGCCGGCATCCCGGCAGGCCATGGTATCGCTATGGTCACAATGAATGTTAATCGGAGCGGATAAAGCCCGGTTTACTTCAGCCAGTACAATCGGTAAACGCATACCGGCCGCGATATATAAAATTTCCGACATTAAAATTAAACCCTGGGAAGATGTTCCGGTCATTACGCGGGATCCTGCCGCCGAAGCACCCACACAAGCGCTCATGGCGGAATGTTCACTTTCAACGGCCACGAACTCGGTATCTACCAGGCCGTCGGCCACGAAACCGGAAAAAATCTGAACGATTTCGGTTGCCGGGGTTATTGGATAAGCGGCTACCACATCCGGGTTAATCTGACGCATGGCCTCAGCCATAGCTTCATTACCGGTACGGGCCACAACTTCTTTTGTCACCATTTTAATCCTCCTTTTGGCTATTTCTCTATTTCCGATTCATCTTTCATAATAATTGCTTTCTTTTTAGCGGGACATTCAAAAGCGCAAATCCCGCAGCCTTTGCAATGTTTATAATCAAAACCGGTCATCTTTCCATCTTTTATAATTACCGATGAATCCGGACAAAAAATCCAGCAAAATGAGCAATTGATGCAATTTTCTTGAATAAATACCGGTCGCTTGCTTCGCCAGTCACCTGTTTCATATTTGGCGGCCGTACCGCCTTCTAAAATCAAAGCGCCTTTTGGTAATTGTTTATAACCGGGATCGCTCATTCGCCTCGCACCTCCTCGAATGCCCGTGATATTGCTTTGAGATTTCCATCAATAACCTCGGGCTTGTTTTTAAATTTCTTTTGAAGTTTATGGCGGGTATCTTCAAGCAAGGTTTTTTGATCGACAATACCGGTTACTTTGGCTAGAGCGCCCAAAATTGGGGTATTGGGGATTGGCCGGCCCAAAGCTTCAATAGAAACTTTATTGGCATCAATTACATAAACTTTCCTGCCTTTAAGGTTAAGAGTTTTCCGGATTTCAGCGGGAGATTTAGGGGTATTGACAATTAAAACACCGTTTTCCGGGAGTCCTAAAGTGACATCCACCTTGCCTAATAGGGTGGGATCCAATACCACCACGACTTGGGGATTGGTCACTCCGCAATGAACAGTTATTGGTTTATCGCTGATACGGTTATATGCCTTCATTGGCGCTCCCATACGTTCCGGTCCGTAATCCGGAAACGCCTGCATAAATTTGCCCGTACTGACAATGGTCTCTCCCAGAAGCAAAGCGCCGGTTTTGGCACCCTGGCCTCCTCGCCCATGCCAGCGAATTTCTAATAATTCCGCCATGGTTATCCTCCTTTGTTTGCGTATTATCGCGTGTAAAATAATGATCCGGTTAAACCGGGCTGTAAAACGGTAATTGCTTTTGACGCGTTTTCTTAGCTTCGTGTCAAAGCACAAACATAATAAAATTCTACTTTAAAAAAAAATTTCCTGCGGTAAAAAATTAATTATTTGTAAACAAAAAATGTGGGAAGTTGTTATAGAGATTTGATATAAAACCGCCGCCGTTTGTGTTGGCGGGACTCATAATGCTTCCATTGGGATTGAACTTTTACATTGGTTTCCAATTCGGGATTGGTCTCCGCCTTGACCACGGCATGCTCAATGGCGGAACGGGTGATTTCAGTCAGGAGTAATGAATTGATTCCTTTACTCTGCATGTCGGGCCGGACGGCGACCAGGTAAAGATCGAGGGTGTCGTTTTTCTTTAATGCTTTTAAAAGATGAATGAAACCGAATGGAAATAATCTGCCTTTGGATTTCTGCAAGGCCCGGGAGAGAGAAGGCATGGTAATCCCAAAAGCAACGACTTGTTTATTTTGATCTAGAATGATCTTGACAAAATCCGGATTGACGAAATTAAAATATTGTTTGGTATATAACGCAATCTGAGCGTCATTGAGCGGGACTACCCCGTATAGCTCCTTGTATGCCTGATTAATTACCTGGAAGACTCCATCAACATAAGGCAACAAGTCCTTTGCCTTTTTTGCCTTGACAATACTAAATTTACCTCGTTTAAGTAAAGCTTGATTAATTTTTTCGATAGTTTCCGGGATCCGTTCCGGGGTTTTTAGTTCGAATTCAATGGCATCGACTTCCTTTTCGTAACCAAGCGCTTCAATATGATGCGGATAATATGGGTAATTATATATTGTGGCTAGGGTGGCCAGTTCTTCAAAACCCTCAACCAGCATTCCTTCCCGGTCCATTTCGCTAAAAGCCATTGGTCCGTTGATTTCTTCCATACCTTTTTCGCGCGCCCAATTTTCAACAGTTTCAATCAGGGCCTTTGAGACTTCCGGATCATCGATAAAATCAATCCAACCGAATCGCCCCCGCTTTTTTTCCCAAATCTGATTATAGAGATGATTGATAATACCCGCGACACGGCCAACAATTCGGCCATTTTGATAGGCCAGCCAATATTTAGCTTCGCAATGCTGAAAAGCGGGATTGCGTTCGGAGCGTAAGGTATTCCACTCGTCGAAATTAAAGGACGGTACCCAATATGGATTACCGGCGTAGAGTTGGTGCGGAAATTTAATGAATTTTTTTAAATCCTTTTTACTAGCGACTTCTTTAATTTCTACCAAGGCGATTGACCTCTTTTCTATAATTATATTTGATATTATTGACATAATAAAAGGAAAAACCCGAAAACAAGAAAGCTCGCGATAAGGTTTTCAAAATAGTGTTATATTTTTTTAAAGTTTGTAATTCGACATTGTTAATTAATTTCCCTGCTAAAAAAGGATTTTCTCATAAACAATAGAAATTTTCTTACGGTGATCAAACATGGAATTTTTTAATCGGAAGCGATCGATTTTACTGGCGGTGGCGCTCGGCACATTTATGTCGGCGCTTGATTCCAGCGTGGTTAATTTAGTGCTTCCCAATATCAGCGAGTATTTTAGGACATCCCTATCAACTATCGAATGGGCGGTTATGTCGTACCTGTTGGTGATTAGCAGCCTGCTGCTGGCATACGGACGATTGGGTGATATGTATGGTCATAAAAAAATATATATTACTGGTTTCATTATTTTTACGGCGGGTTCGTTTCTTTGCGCGCTATCGGGTTCGGTAATAATGCTTATCTTGTTTCGAGCGGTTCAGGCGGTAGGGGCCGGAATGTTGATGGCAATGGGGCCCGCGATTGTAACCGATGCGGTATCTCCGGAGGAGCGCGGGAAAGCATTAAGCGTTACAGCGGTATCGGTCGCTATTGCTTTAACCATCGGTCCCGTTTTGGGAGGCTTTCTGACTTCCGCCTTCGGATGGCAAAGTATCTTTTTCATTAATATTCCGATCGGATTTTTAGGAGGATTTTTAGCAAGAAAGACTATTCCTTCGAATAATGGGCGGACCGATCAATCTTTTGATTTCGTTGGAGCGGGGATAGTTTTAATAGCACTGATTTTTATTCTTTTACCGTTAAGTTTAATGGAGAAATATGGTTGGAGCAATCCGTTTATTCTTATGTTTATCGGAATTGGATTGCTCTTTACCATCGGCTTTGCTCTTTGGGAGAAACGAATCAAACATCCGATGTTTGATATCACTCTCTTTCAAAACCGGTTATTTTCAATGAGCAATATTTCGGCACTGCTAAACTTCATGGCCCAATTTTCCATTACTTTATTAATCCCGTTTTATCTCCAAAGGCTGCGCGGCCTTCCAC
>JBJKPO010000417.1:0-8455 GCA_046706235.1 Bacillota bacterium
CATCTAAGAAATGTCGAAATTAAGTAAATGAATATAACGCCCAGGGACTACTTTCATTTCAGCGAAATTACAATATTAAGAATGAGCCTTGTGTCGATATTTTTAATAATCATGGGAAAGCGTTAGAGTACGACACCAAGGGACGCATCATCAAAGAAAGTTATATTGGGATCAATAAAGAGATTACCTTTGATAATAACAAGGGCTATGTATTCTTTACGATTGAATATAATGATACTGATCAACGCGTATGTGAAAGGTACTATGACATCAATGGCAATCCAATTAAGGATGTTAATGGGATATATGGTATAAAAATATTGTATGACGAAAAAGAACGAATTCAAGCTACAGTCAATATTGATATTCAAGGTAATACAATCTTATCAAGATATAGGGAAGCTTCAGGTAAAATCGAATATGACGAAATGGGGCGGACTTCATGCATCCGATTTTATGGTATTAATAATAACCCTACCGTCAGTGATAATAAATGTCATGGTGAAAAACGGGAGTATGATGAACTAGGACGACTGATTATATTAACCTATATTTCGCCATTTGGAAACCCTATCAAAAATGGCGATGGGGTAGCTATTGTAAAATTAAGCTATAATGATTTTAACCGGTTAGTGAAACAGTCCACCTTCGATGAAAACAATAATCCAATTAGTATTGAAGGCTCCTTTGGGGAGGTTTATGAATTCTTTGCTTTTTATATCCCCACGATAAAAACGGTGAAAAAATCTTAAACAAAGTGCAGGAAGTCGAACTAAATTACGCGGATAAAATTATTAAAGTTACATTCTTGGATAAGAACAAAAATGCCATTATCTCCAAGGAAGATGGCTATGCAATCTGCAAAATTGATTATGACCCTTTTGGCAAGATTATTAAGGAACTCTATTACGATAATATAGGGAATCCAATGGCAGACAGCAATGGCGCATTTGGTATTGAATATAAATATAACACCGAAGGTCTTCTCATAGAGATTATTTGCTTGGGAAGCGATGGTCTCCCTCACGCCGGGAAAAACGGCTTTACAATTAACAAACTGGAACATGATGATAATGGACACACTACGCGGGAGTTATATTATGATGCTGAACAGAACCCCATTGCAAGTGATGATGGAGTCTATGGTATAGCATACGAATACAATAATGACGGGAAACTCACCTATAGCGTATTTCTAGGAGCTAATGAGAAACCGCAGAACAACAAAGACGGTTATTCCATAATCAGGTGCGAATGGAATGATTATGGGGATGAAATAAAACGGTGCTATTTCGATTTTAGTGAAAAACCTGTTTGCTGCCCGGAAGGATTTCACTGCAAAGAAACAATTATTAATCGGGATAAAAAATATTCCATCACGAATTACTTTGATGAAAACCATAATCTGACGGATAAAAATGGTAATTGCTCAACTGTCATCATAAAGGGAAAAACTAAGCTATTATCCGATAATCAAATCGTTACGCGCTATATTAATAGTTCGGGTAAAAAAGCTGAAAATGAAAGTGGTTACTATGAAGAGAAATGGTTAGAGAATGATGAAGCATTATTTATCGCTAAAGATCGCAATGGCAAGAAAATCATAAACAACAAAACATCCCGCCATTATTTCAAAGAATTATATACACCATTAACTATGATAGTAGCTTTGCCCTTTTATTTAATTTATTTAATTTGGTATAAGCTTAAGCCGATAATCAAACTTTTCCTGTCAAAGAAAAAATCCGAGGCAGCCACAATCTCAATCATTATCGTTGAAGAATTGGCGGAATCAAAAATGGCTAAATTACTAGGCGTTGAAAAGGATGACTTGATTTTGGAATACGGAAGCTGGTCATTGTTCGCGGAAAGCCATACGGATACATCATCCGAATTTGAGGAAGAGTATAACCAAATCGGCAGACAAGCCAAAACTATTTTATTTAGTCGTAAGAAAGAAGACGGCTATATCTTTTTTAGATATGACTTTCCACCTGGTATCATGGGAATGACTATTACAGATACGTTAATAACCTCTATACAATTTGAAGAGTTGGCAGTTGGCTATAAGAAATGGAATGGAACCTAAAGGCTTGTTTTGGATATAAAATGAACGTAAGCAGTAAATAATACCCACTAACGATACTATGATAAAGCCCCTTTTATTTGAAGTACATGCTCCTTTAAAACCGGGATATTATTTTAAATCGTATCCCAAACGGCTTCGATATCAACTCCAAAATAATGATGGATTAAGATATTTCGAAATCCGATGGTTTCCTTCCATTCTACAAACGGAAATTGGCTTTGAATTTCTTGAGGAATATTGTTAGCGGCTTCCCCGATAATCTCAAAATTGCGGATTATTGCATCAATTACTAAATCATTCTGGAAGAACGTGTCAAACGTCATACCTTTTGAATAACGTTCAATCTTATCAATCGCCGCTAAAATATCATTAATAAATAAACTGTAATCCCTATTTTTCTTAGACATAACGAACTTCCTGAAAAATCCGTTCTTTTAATTGAGCTTTTACCGCATCCTTTAAAATTAGATCAACTTTTAAACCAAAAAGACCTTCAAGATAGTTTTTCAGCCGCACATAATTAAAAAAATCCTTATGTCCTTTTTCAAATTCCACCAGGACATCAAGGTCGCTTTCTTCCGTAGCCTCTTCCCGGATATATGAACCAAATATCCCAATATTGGTTACTTGAAAATTGTTTTGGATAAACCTCAGATTATTCTTAAGTGTTTCCGTAATCGCTTCTTTGTTTAACATTATCTTTTCCTTCACAATTTATTCCATACTATTTTATTTTACCATTCAATAAATAGAATTACCAAGAACTTTTTAACAACCATCCCATTACTTCTTATCTGAATGATTCTATTAATCCGGTGGATAAATATAACTAACAATATAGCAAGAATACCCGATTATCACGCTATTATCGTTAAGATACAGACTTCTTTTACCACCGACTTATACTATACCGGTTTTAACCGGTAAGCTCTTTACCAGCCACGGGTTTTAACCCGTGGCTGGCCCGATTTTAACCCTACCCCACCCTGGCGGCAATCTCCGCCGCCGCTTTCGCCATTTCGCCTTCAATATTATGAAACAGTTTACAGGCCACCGCGCCGGGCAATACTTTCGCTCCGGCGCCGGCTGCGGTTTTGGACATTAAAGCGAGGGCTTGTTTGCCACCCATACCTGGCAGCGGGAAACCCATCGTCGCGAAGGGCAGTAATTTCTTGCCGGAAAGGTTCTTTAGCCCCTTAAGGCAGTCGACAATCACCGGCGAAGCCGAAAAGGCCCATACCGGGCCGCCGGCTAACACGGCGTCGAACCTGGAACAATCCGGAATATTGGTGATCTTAAATTTACTCGCTTGCCTCACTGAGCCGCCGTTTACCGGGATATCGGTGGCAAGCCGGATAATATCGGCCTTATGCCCTTTTTTCCGCAGTTTCGCAGCGATAATTTCTCCGAATTTTAAAGTCGTTCCCGTGCCGGAATGAACAATGATTCCGATTTTCATTGAATATCCTCCCTTTAAATTTTAATATGCGGATTGTAATTTATAACGTTATAACGTTTAAAAAGTTAAGTTATTGCATTAATCTTAGCCTGACTTTTCTTTTAAACCTGAATCCGGCAAGTAACTTCAAAGTATTTCTAAATATGGACTTGCCGGATTCAGTAGATGAACCCGATCCGGCAAATTTTTCTTTGCATTTCAAGAAAAATCTAAATGTACTTGCCGGATCGAGGTTAAAAGCTTTCCCCTCCGAATCCGATCCAAATATGTTAACATTCGGTTAACAAACTATCCGTCATGAATTAAAAAATTTTTTCCAGCGTTAAAATAATAGGCAAAAATATTTCCATCAATCCCATCCTTCAAAACTACAAATTTAAAATGGATCTCTTGATTTATCGTTAGTGAAACAGTATGATATTGGATAATGACTGACCACCCAGTTCAATTATTGGATATATTTGTAAATTAAATGAGGTGAGCTTTTGCCGGAAGATATATTTG
The DNA here is from genome assembly GCA_046706235.1 of Bacillota bacterium. GTDB lineage: Bacteria > Bacillota > UBA4882 > UBA8346 > UBA8346 > JAEZJQ01. The sequence goes on from JBJKPO010000417.1 coordinate 4,053, forward strand.
GCAGTAAGGCCAGGATTATAATTGCCGCCCGGAAACTCTTCGCCGAAAAAGGCTTTGAAAATACCAGCGTCGATCAATTGGCGGAAGCGGCCCAAGTAGCCAAAGGCACCATCTACGTCCACTTTAAAACCAAGGATGAGATTCTGCTGGTGCTGCTTCAGGAAGCGTTGGATCAGATCCGCCGGATTGTCGGGGAATCAACCGCCGGTTCCCGGCCTTTCACGGAGTGTTTCCGGATTTTAGTCAAGGAATTATTGGAACTATGTGAACGAAACAAAGAATTATTCTGTATTTTATCCACTGAAAAGGAAAAACTGATGCAACCCGGATGCAGCTTTAAAAAGGAGCTTCAATCCGTCCTGACGAGACAAAATGCTGAAATGCAAACACAATTGACCCGGTTTTTAAAACGCGGCATCGAGGACGGAGTCTTGCGAAAAACCGAACCCGAGGAGGCGGCCCTGCTTTTAATGGCGATTTTATTTACTTTTATGTCGCAATGGTTTATCAGGGGATTTACCAAACCCATCATTGAAAAAACTGACTTGATCACCGAATACTTTTGTTAGGGGATTCTAAAGCGCGAGGAGGTTATTTAATTGAAAACGAGAACGGCGGCGTTCGGATTAGTATGTTTAATTTCACTATTGTTTTCACTGCAGCTCCGGGGTGCCGAAGCCCGGAAGCTGACCCTGGAGGATAGCATTAAACTGGGGTTGGATAGGAGTCCGGCCATGCAAATCTCCAATATCAACCTGGAAAAGGCGGTTTTGCAGATCAAAAAAGCGCAAGCAAATCTTTGGCCCACGGTAAGCCTGTCGGCCAACGGGATTTACCGGCCAAATTATCAACAGCAATCTCCATTATATGTGCCGCCGGACCTGATTGGATATTTATCCCCAACGACCCAACAAGTTTTACAAGATTTAACGTCATTAATCCCCCCGCCCGCCGATACCATTTTTTATACTCACAGCCTCGATGTAAATCAAGCGGTCTTTTCCGAACCGATTTTTAAGGCTTATGCCATTGCCCGCCTGTATTACGGCCAGGAGAAATACAACTGGGAAAAACGCCGCGAGGATTTAATCCTTAATATTGTGAATATGTATCTGAATGCCGCGCGGGCCCGGGCCGCCTATCAATTGGCATCAGAAAGCCGGGATCAATCGGATAAATACCTCAAAATGACCCAGACCAAATACAATCTCGGCCTGATCCCCAAAACCGATTTGTTACGCATGGAGGTTAATTGCGAGACCGCTAAAAATGGCTTCAGCAAAGCCGAAATTGCTTATCAAACCAGTCTCCTGGCGTTAAAAAGCTTGCTGGGCCTTGATTTGGAGGAACCAATCGAATTAGCGGATATCAATCCGCCCGCTTTTTCCGATTTACCCCGGCCGCAAGCAATGACCGAAGATGCGTTAAAAAAGCGCAGCGATTATTTGAGCGGCGAGATATCGGTCCGCCTCGCCGAGTTGAATGTGTCGGTAAGTAAAGGGAATTATTGGCCCAATCTTTTTCTACGTGCTTCTTACGGAAACAACACCGATATCAATCGGCTGACTTTCAACAACGATAAATTTTCACTGGCTTTATCATTTTCCTGGACGCTATGGGATAGCGGCAAAACCGGCGCCGCGGTAAAAGATGCCGAGTTTACCCTTAAGCAAGCCCAAATCAGTCAGGACTTAAGCCGTAAAAACATCGAAACCGAATTGACCCAAGTTTTTCTCAGCAATCAGGAAATTCAACAACGCCTGGCAATGAACGAACGAGCGTTAAATTTGGCCAGGGAAAGTCTACGCCTGGCGGAACGAAGTTATGAAGAGGGATTAAAATCATTGCTGGAACTTGATGACGCCCGGATTGCGCTGCAAACCGCCGAAGTAAACTACCTTCAAGCCAAGTTTGACGCCATAACTTTCGATTATACGATGCGGAAAGCCCGCGGCCTTTTGGATCCGGACGGGCCGGCCGCTTTTGATGAAAAACATTTCAAGTAATAAAATCCACCACAAATCATAAATGAAAGGGGAATTCCGTATGCGTACCAAAGTTTATCTTGGAATTATCGTAATAATCCTGGCCGCAATCTTCTTTGTCTTATTTAATAATAAAAGAACCATTGACATGAAAGCCCGGCCCGATGCCAAAACAGTATTTCCGGTGGTGGTGATGGAGGTCAAACGGGAAAATATATCGGATAGCCTGACTGTTATCGGTTCAGTCACTGGAGGAAATGATATCAACGTAATCTCCGAAACCACCGGCCGGGTAAGTCAAGTCAACGTTAAAATCGGAAACTATGTTAAAGCAGGGACACCTTTGTTAAAGGTTGACGATGAATTACCCAAGGCTCAATTGCTGTCAGCCCAGGCCGGATATGATAAAGCCAAGAAAGACTACGAACGCAACCAAAAACTACGCCAGGAAAACTTAATCTCCGACTCCCAATTGGAATCCAGCCGGCAAATCTATAACAGTTCGGAAGCGGCATTCATCCAAGCCACCCGCCAATACAACAACACGGCGGTCACCGCGCCCATATCAGGAGTCGTTACCAGTTTTACCGTGGAACGGGGGACTTATCTCACCATGGGGGTTCCGATCGCCAATATCGTAAATATCAATACCCTGAAGTTGAAAGTTAACGTTGCCGAGCAAGACGTTATCCGTTTAAAAGTTGGCGATGCCGTCGAACTGACCACGGATGTTTATCCCACCGCCAAATATTACGGGCATATTTCCAGCATCAGCGCGAAAGGTACCGATATTCATACTTATCCGGTGGAAGTCGGCTTCGAAAACGATAACCGGTATCCCTTAAAAGCGGGTATGTTTGTTAAAGCCGCCTTTTTTAACAACCAACAACGCCTCAGTCTGGTAATTCCCCGCGATTCCTTGATCGGCAGCGCGAAAACTCCCCAGATTTATGTGGTTGAAAACGGAGTGGCTAAGTTACGGGAAATTATATTAGGAGTTGAAAGCGGCACCAACCGTGAGGTTAAAAGCGGCTTACAAGAAGGAGATCTGGTGGTGGTTAGCGGCCAGGACAATTTGCTAAATAATGCGACGGTAACCATTGTTAAACAGTAAGTAATGAAAATGGAGGTTTTCGAAAAATGACCATTACCGAACTATCAATTAAACGGCCGTCGATTATTATCGTGGTGTTTACGATACTCGCCGCCCTGGGGATTTTCAGTTATTTAAACTTGAAATACGAGTTAATGCCGGATATGTCGATGCCGTATGTCACAATTTCCACGGTTTATCCCGGCGCATCCGCCGGCGAGGTGGAATCCGGCGTTACCAAAAAGATTGAGGATGCCGTCTCCACCCTGGACAGGGTGGTCAATGTGCATGCCACCTCTCAAGAGAACCTATCCATGGTCATGCTTGAATTTACTTCCGGCACCAATGTTAACGTGGCTTTACAGGAGGCGCAACGCAAGGTCAATCAGATAACGGCATCGTTGCCGGATGGCGCAAAACCGCCATCGCTATCCAAAATCTCCATGAACGACTTTCCGATCCTGCAAATCGGTGTTTCCAGCAACATGCCGGCCCGCGATTTTTATCAATTTTTGGTAAACATAATCCAGCCGGAAATCAATAAGATAACCGGTGTCGGCCAAGTATCCTTAATCGGCGGCGTGCAGCGGGAGATTAAAATTAACGTGGACAGCCAAAAACTACGCGCTTATAAACTGTCCATCCTGCAAGTCGTGCAAGCCGTTAAAACGGCGAATATGGACTTTCCCACCGGAGTAATCAAGGATTCGGACAGCCAATTCACGGTCCGGCTGGCTGGAAAAATTAATTCACTGGAACAATTGCAACATTTAGTGATCTATCGTTCGCGAACCGGCGGCATTATCCGGCTGGCGGATGTCGCCGAAGTTCAAAACGGCAGCAAGGACACCTCCAGCATCAGCCGGTTCAACGGAAAAACTACTGTGAATATAGCCATCTTAAAGCAAGCCGACGCCAACGCCGTGGAAGTATCCAAACTGGTCCGGCGGGAGTTGCGGCAGCTAGAGCGTCACTATTCCAAGATTAAACTCCGTTTTAACGTGGCGATGGACAGTTCCGAGTTTACCATGGCGGCGGCCGACGCGGTGAAGGAAGATTTGGGTTTGGCGGTTCTTCTGGTAGCGCTGGTGATGCTGATTTTTTTGCACAGCATCCGTAATTCCTTCATTGTGATGGTGGCGGTTCCGGCCTCTTTGGTATCAACCATGATCGGGATGCAGATCTTCAATTTCAGTTTAAATATTGTTACTTTGCTGGCCTTATCGCTAGTCATCGGTATTTTAGTTGACGATTCCATCGTTGTTTTGGAGAATATCCACCGCCATCTGGAAATGCGCAAGGATCCCGCCAAAGCCGCCCTCGAC
>JBJKPO010000418.1:0-6169 GCA_046706235.1 Bacillota bacterium
CTTGGTATCGTTAAAATCGCAAAGAATCCGCTTCTTTTCCTCCAAAGAGAGCATTTCAATTTCATCAAGCTTTATCCCTGGGTTTAAGAGCGCTTCCCGGATAATGTTTTCAAAATGTCCCGCCAGCCGTTCGATGGTCGCCGGCTTGAACAAGTCGGTATTATACTCCAGGATGCATTGAAGCCCTTCGCCCGGATCGCCGGCATAAATATCCAACTTGAAATCCAATTTCGATGTATAGTGTCCCAGATCGTAATTACGGGCCGTCAGATCTCCGAACCGGATGTTGGTCAATGATGATTCCAATTCGCTATGTAAAATCAACATGGTGTCAAACAACGGGTTGCGTGACGGATCGGCCGGTAAAGTTAAATTTTCAATCAACATGTCATAAGGATAGTCCTGGTTCTCATAAGCATGCAGGATCCGGTCGTTAGCCGATTTAAGAAATTCATTAAACAGGCTCCCAGCGTTTAAATCGATCCGTAACGGCAGAAAGTTGTTGAACATGCCGATAATGTTCTGAACGTCGGGATGCAGCCTTCCCGCGACCAGCGATCCGATGATGATCTCGCTTTGGCCGCTATACCGGCCCAGCGCAATCGAATATAACGCAATCAGCAAGGCATTCAAGGTAACATTATTGGCGCGGGCCGACTGACTCAATTGAGCGGTGATTTCACCGGGAATATTAAACCGGAAAATATCCCCGTTATAGCTCCGCTGCTCGGGCCGTTTGAAATCAAGGGGCATATTCAATACCGGAATTTCCTCCGCCAGTGATTGCAGCCAAAAATCTTCCTGTTTTTTGAAGCCTTCAGTCCGATAAAACTCATTCTGCCAAACCGAAAAGTCTTTGTAATGAATTTTGGTCTCCGCCAATGTCTTCCCTTCGTAAAGGACGGCAATCTCTTGTACAAATATAATATCCGATATTCCCTCCGAAATAATATGGTGCATATCAAACGCCAGAATATGTTCGGTATCCGCGATCTTGATTAATTTCACCCGTAACAACGGCACCGTTTTCAAATCAAACGGCTTGATGAAATCCTCGATCAACCGGTTAACAGCGAGCGTACCCGCATTTTCAAGCGCCTCCGCATAATCCATTTTAAAATCAACCGCTTGATGAACCCGTTGCCTGATTTCCCCGTCCATCATTGCAAATGAAGTCCGGAAAGCCTCATGCCGCTTAATTAACGCAAGCAACGCTTTCTCAAGCCTTGCCTGATCGAGCCGGCCTTCAAGCATCAAAGATACAGTTATATTATAACTGGTACCAATGCCGCCGAAATGTTGTTCCTGCACATACATTCTTTTTTGAGCCGAGGAGACTTCGTAATATTCCTTTGCGGGGACCGGAACAACCGGAGCCAGGATCCTTTTCTCCAAATTCGCCATAAACCTTGGCAATTCCTTAATCGTGGGGTTCTTAAGTATTTCACCCAGCGGCACTTCGATATCCAATTTTTTATGAATCTTGGCGGCTAAAATGGTGGCTTTTAAAGAATGTCCTCCCAGTTCAAAGAAACTGTCGTTGATCCCGATAGCGGCGACTCCCAGCACCTCGCCCCAAATAGCCTGTAGTTCCGTTTCCAGGTGGTTGGACGGCATTTCATAACCGGGTTTAAGTTCGTTAAGATCCTCATATTGCAGTAAAGCCTTTTTATCAACCTTTCCGTTTGAAGTGAGCGGGAGCTGATCCAAAAAAACGACCCGTGACGGCGCCATATAATCAGGAAGCGTTTTAAGAAGATGATCCTTTATTTCGGATATCTCGATTGCGCCGTTGCTAACCAGATAAGCGCATAGGTATTTGTTCGAACCCCGGTCGCCACTGACCAGGACCACTGCTTCGCTTATTTTTTCATGGGTTAGTAAAGCTGTTTCAATTTCACCCAACTCGATCCGGAAACCTCTTAATTTGACTTGATTGTCAAACCGGCCGATAAATTCAATCGCTCCATCGGGCAGTAACCTGACCTGATCGCCTGTCTTGTAAAGACGGGCGGAAGTTTGAAGTTTGAAGTGTGAAGTGTGAAATGAACCACCGGAATCATCATTCAATCTGGAATCTGCAATCTGTAATCTTAAATCATAATCAAAAAATGGATTCTCTATAAACTTTTCCGAAGTTAACTCGGGCCGGTTCAAATAACCGGTTGCCAATCCGTCGCCGCCGATATACAGTTCCCCGGGAATGCCTTTCGGTACCAGCCCCAGACAATTGTCAAGCACATAAACTTTAGTATTGGCGATTGGTTTACCGATAGGGATCGTGCCTAAATCTTCATCGATCTCATTAACCGGGTGGTAGGTTGCAAAAACCGTGGTCTCGGTAGGTCCGTATACATGAATCAATTTATCTTTACCGATAGTATCAAGGGCTTTTTTTACATGTTGCAGGGAGACCAATTCTCCCCCGAATAATACTTTTCTGATATTTTTAAGGCATTCAACCTCCAGATCCACCAGGGTGTTAAATAAAGCGGTGGTAATGAAAAAGACCGAGACTTTTTCATCCCGGATTAATCCGGCCAGCTTGTAAACGTCCAACACGGTTTCCTTTTTGGCCAGGATCAGTTTGGCGCCGTTTAATAACGCGCCGTAGATATCGAAGGTGGACCCGTCGAACGCATAGTTGGAAAGCTGCAGCAGGACGTCGGATTCATTGATTGTGATGTAATTGGTATCTTTTACGACCCTGCTGATATTGTAATGAGTCGTTAAAATGCCTTTCGGTATTCCCGTGGAACCGGAGGTATACATGATGTAAGCAATATCATTTGAATCGGAAAGACGCCCGGGATTTTCGGACGGGTAATTCCGGACGGCCGCCATCATTTCCTCGATAGTGAGAACCTCCGGCCGATATTCTCCCGCGGAGCTTTCGTCCGGGTCGCCCAGTTTCACGGCTAACTCTCGATGGACAATTAATAACCGGGCTTGCGCGTCTTTGATGATGGTTGACGTTCTCTCCCTGGGAAACTCGTGATCCAGCGGCAGATAGGTCCCACCTGCTTTTAAAACGCCGAAAAGCGCAATAATCATTTCAAAAGATCGCTCCAGCATAAGCCCAACGTTCGTACCGGGTTTTACCCCTTTTCCCCTTAAAAACGCGGCTAACTGGTTGGCTGTTTGATTTAATTCCCGGTACGACATCTCGCATTTTTCAAATACGAGCGCAATATTATCGGGCAACCGGGCCGCTTGCTCCTCCAAAAGTTCCGGGAGCGTCTTGTTTTTTGGGTAGCCGGTGGCGGTCCGGTTATCATCCGCTAAAAGTTCCTTTTTTTCCGTATCGGATAAAAGTTCGATCTCGCACAGTTTCGAATTAGGTTGAATTATAATCCCGGTAAGAATTTTGAGAAAATGATCGGACCAGCCGGCGATCGTTTTGGCGGTAAATAGATCACGGTTATAAATGAGTTTTATTTCAATCCAATCAAACGCCATCACGGCCATTGTCAGATCGAAATTGGTCCGTTCGCGCGCGGTATACCCGGTAATTTGAATGGGACCCGGATTGTTATTCAACCGCTGGGAAAGCGGATAATTTTCAACCACCACGATGGAATCAAACAGACTTTCCTGGCTGTCAATCTCACTATATGATTTTATCTCCGAAAGAGAGGTACATTCATAATCCTCTCTGTCGTTCAAAGCTTGATTAATGGTTTCGAACAGTGATGTTACGCTTTCATGCCAATCAATATTGATGCGGAGCGGTAAAGTATTGATAAATAAGCCGACGGTGTCGTTGATCCCTTTTAAACGGTGCGTCCGCCCCGAAACCGTGGTTCCAAACACCACATCCCGCGAATTGTTATACTTTTGCAGCAATAATCCCCAGACGGCGTAAAACAAGGTGGCCGTCGAAATCCGGCCGGTCCGGGTATAATCGTTAATCCTGGTTACAAGCTCATCGGTAAGCGGCAGGATTATTTCATCGGCGCTAATAACAGCCGGGCTTCGCTTCTGGTCGAAAGCTAATTTGGTTTTGGTGTCTAAACCGTTTAAATATTCCTTCCAATAATCCCGCTGCCGCGGTTTATCCTGTTCACGCTGCCACTTGATAAAATCCTTGAATTTGGTTTTCGGGCGGTGGGCCGGTGTTTTACCTTGAGCTAAATGGTGGTACGTCTCCAGAAATTCATTGAGAATGATTCCGTTGCTCCAACCGTCGTATAGTATATGATGGTTGCTGATAATCATTTCAAATACTTCATCTTCCAACTTGCAGAGAATTATTCTAAAAGGAGCGGCGCCGATATCGATTTTTTCACTCCGGTCCCTTTCTTTCAGCGCGGCAACCATTTCTAGTTTTTCGGAGTCGTTGAAATCTGAAAAATCATACTCCCGGATTGGAATCTCCTTTTTTTCAAATATTATCTGGACGGGCTGTTCAAGTTTATCCCATTTGTATATCGCGCGCAGCATTTCATTGGTCTCGACGACAAATTCCCATGCCTGCTTGAAAATTTCGCTTTGAATTTTCCCTTTTAATTGGAGACATAACTGTTCAAAATATTGTTCGGTTTGCGGATCGTTTAGGTATTGAAACAACATGCTTTCCTGCATGGGAGTCAAAGGCAGGATGTCTTCAAAATTCGGCCTTCTCAAGTTTGCGGCGGTGCTCATTTCCGATCAAGCTCCTTTTTATAATCAATCAAAAATTTTAAGGCGCGGTAAAACTAAAATCCATTGCATTGATTTGGCTCTGAATGAACTGTCCCTCAAAAAACCGCCATACCCTTTTTGGGAATATCGTTTGAACTGTCCACCGGAATGTTTTTTAAATCAATGCCGAAATATTGCGCTTGTCCCCGTATTTTTAAAACCCGGTACATCAACTTATCCATTGTTTCTTGCCCGAACATGCTATGACTGAATTTACTAAGCCCGATCAGATTCGTTTTATGGGCATCGTTCATCGTATCTTCATCCAGCTCGTTATTAACAATATAAAAGAGCACTTGTTTATATTCATCCAGCAGTTGAAGCATTTCTTTCCTGGTAAGCTGCTTTTTATGGGTAGCTTGATCCAGTTCCAATTGTTCGATGGTGTCATAGTTGCTTCGCAAACCGGAAGCGTACAATTTAATATATGAATCGCAGTCATAACGAACCATTGAAATATAATCCAATAAATATAACAATTCGCAGTTGGTATTCAAACTCTTGAATTGCTTAAAGGAGATTCCCAATTCTTCCAACCGGTTAAAGCTATAAGTAGGATCATATTCTAGAAAACATAACGGGGACATTGCCGTTGGATATTCGGATTGTAATATCTCCTCCGGATTACAATCATAAAGACTATCTTGATACTCATCCCCCAATGCATCCCGAACCAGATCGTGGATTGCTCCAAACGGCTTGATCCCGTTTTTCAGCCTCTGTTTTACCTGTTCGCCTTCATTGATTACCCCTTGTCCGCCTTGCGCGTTGTCCAAGCCATCCACCACTAACGGGATTCCCCATTTCATCGCCAGTTTAACCCCGACCCATTTGGTGAAAAATCCGCAAACTTCACACCCGACCCATTCGGTCAATCCATACTTATGGCCATATAACAATGCATGAGAGAACCCTTTTTTGAAAACATTCTCGTCAATAAAAAACTTAATCGCATGCACGTTTAGTTTTTTCACAATCTGTTCCATATTTTTTTGGGCGACCTCGGTGACAAACGGCTGGATCATGCTATAAGCCAGCACATTCATTTTATATTTGTTTTTCATGATGTTCAGCACGTATGTGCTATCTTTGCCGCCGCTGAAATAAACTAAAACATCAAACGGCCGTTTCTTTTGCTTCACTTTTTCAATAATACTCGACAGTTTACCCGCTAACGCACCGGCGTTTTGTTGGACAATCTCCGGTGTCAAGAAATTATTGATCTGACAGAAGACGCAAAGACCGTCGTCTCCGATGGTTACCGCCGGAACTCTGGAATGTAAGATACATTGTTTACAAATCACCTTGGTTTTTTCCATCAAACTTTCCCCCTGCACTTTAATAAATTTATGATCTAGCCATTCGGACGCGCGAGATATGAATCATAAACCAACCGTAAAACAATTAACGCTATTACATTAATTGATTAATCAAACCATCGAGATCTTCTTGCGACAATTTAACCATTTCAAAATCGGAGGGGGTA